>JAFOCU010000170.1 GCA_017381055.1 Lachnospiraceae bacterium | reverse complement strand
TAATCGAGTTGTAAAGGGTATTAACTTTGTTAATTTAAAGGATGCAGGTGATCCGGTTGAAGTAGCTAAAGCCTATGATAAAGCAGGAGCTGATGAGTTGGTATTCCTTGATATTACAGCTTCAAGTGATGCTAGAAAAACTGTTATTGATATGGTTAGCCGCGTTGCAGAAAACGTATTCATTCCATTTACAGTAGGTGGTGGTATCAGAACAGTAGATGACTTTAAGGAGATTCTTAGAGCGGGAGCTGATAAAATATCTGTTAATTCAGCTGCTATAAATAATCCTAATCTTGTGGCAGAGGCTGCAGATAAGTTTGGCTCTCAGTGTGTAGTTGTTGCTATTGATGCAAAGAGAAGACCTGATGGAGGTTGGAATATATACAAGAACGGTGGCCGTGTAGATATGGGTATAGATGCTGTAGAATGGGCTAAGAAGGTATGCGATTTAGGAGCAGGTGAGATTCTTCTTACAAGTATGGATTGTGATGGTACAAAGGCAGGCTATGATATAGAGCTTACTAGAGCAATTGCAAGTGAGGTTTCGATTCCAGTTATTGCATCAGGTGGAGCAGGTACTATGGAGCATTTTTATGATGCATTTACAGAAGGTAAGGCAGAAGCAGTGCTTGCAGCATCTCTTTTCCACTATAAGGAGATGGAGATAAGAGATTTAAAGAAATATCTTCAGGGAAGAGATATACCAGTTAGATTATAAATAAGCTATTTGACGGCAAGTTATATAAAATGTACTTATATAATTTGCCGTTGTGTATTGTTATAGTTTACGCATTACTATAGTTGTGATGAGGTTTTAATCGTGATTTGATGGAGGGAACATATGATTAAGCTTAACGAAGAATGGAAATCGGCTTTAGCAGATGAATTTGAAAAGCCATATTTTAAAAACTTGTGGGAGAAAGTATCAGAGGAATACGAAAATAATGAGATATTCCCGCCTGAGGAGGATGTGTTTAATGCCTTCAATTATGCACCATTATCTAAAGTTAAGTGCGTAATAATAGGTCAGGATCCATATCACAATGTTGGTCAGGCCCATGGCCTTTGCTTTTCTGTAAAGCCAGGAGTGGCAATACCGCCATCGTTAGTGAACATATATAAGGAGCTTCATGATGACATAGGATTTCAGATACCAGATAATGGATATCTAGAAAAATGGGCTAAACAAGGCATATTAATGCTCAATACCGTACTTACAGTTAGAGCTCACGAGGCTAATTCGCATAAAGGAATGGGTTGGGAGAAATTCACAGACGCAGTTATAAAGGTGCTTAATGAGCAGGATAGACCAATAGTATATTTACTTTGGGGCTCACCAGCACAGAAGAAAGCAGCGAAAGTAGATAATCCTAAGCATCTATTATTAAAGGCACCACATCCAAGTCCGTTGTCTTCATATAGAGGTTTCTTCGGATGTAAGCACTTTAGTAAGACAAATGAATTCTTAGTGGAAAATGGGTTAGAATCTATCGATTGGAGTTTGTAGTTAATTAAAAAGTTCAAGTGGATATTTTATATTGCACAAATTTATACTGTAGTTTCACGGTAGCGGAGAATGTTTAGATTTTCTTAATGCTTTGTTTGTAACTAGTGATTTCCCAACAGGACGTTGGGAAAAGGCGAGCAGCACCATGGAAGGTGCATGGGAGCCGGTCACGTTCGTAATAGTTAATGTAAATCAAAGTATTTAGAAAATCAAATATTTGTAGCATGTGAAAATACAGTATAAATTTGTGCAAGTTAAAAATATTCACTTGAACTTTTATTAACAAACAAAAAAGGAGCGTAAGCTCCTTTTTTTATTCATTTAAATTCTTATTTGCCGAAGCAAGCATAAGCTTAATTCTGTTAAGCTGATTTACTTCACTTGCGCCTGGATCGTAGTCAACTGCTACGATATTTGCCTCTGGATGTAAACGACGAAGCTCTTTAATAACACCCTTACCAACTACGTGGTTAGGAAGACATCCGAATGGCTGAGCACATACGATGTTTGGAGCTCCCTCATGGATAAGCTCAAGCATCTCTGCTGTAAGGAACCAACCTTCACCTGTCTGGTTACCCTGAGAAACAATCTTTTCTGCCATCTTTGCCAATACTCTAATATCTGAAAGTGGAGAGAAGTGTTTGCTCTTCTTAAGTTCTGAATTAACTGTTCTTCTCATAAACTCAAGAGCTCGAATAGCTATATTTGAAACTCTAGCTGACTTCTTTGTCATACCAAGGTGTGTATGCTTGAAGTTTGAGTTGTAGAAGCTGTAGAAGAAGAAGTCAAGTAAGTCTGGCATAACAGCCTCAGCGCCTTCTGCTTCAAGTAATTCTACAAGGTAGTTATTAGCTGATGGAAGGAACTTAACAAGGATTTCACCTACGATACCAACTCTTGGCTTAACAAGGTTTTCATCGATAGGAAGCTTGTCGAATTCACGTATAATACCCTTGATATTCTTCTTGAATTCTCCAAAACCAAAGCCCTTCTTAGTTAATGATGCTACACATTTCTTAACCCATTTCTCATGGAGGGCATCAGCAGAGCCTTTTTCAAGTTCGTATGGACGCATACGATAAAGGCAACGCATAAATATATCACCATAAATAATAGCCTGAATAGCTTTAACAATTAATGTTGGTGTAAATTTAACACCACTATTTTTCTCTAAGCCCTGTACACTTAATGAAACTACAGGGATATGAGGTAATCCGGCCTTCTCAAGGGCTCTTCTTAAGAAACCTACATAGTTAGAAGCACGACAACCACCGCCAGTCTGAGTCATAATGATACCAACTTTATTCGTATCATATTCACCAGAGAGAACAGCCTCCATCATCATACCTACTACGATAAGAGAAGGATAACAAGCATCGTTATTAGTGTACTTAAGACCGATATCTACGGCACGCTTACACTTAAGCTTGTAATCAGGATCCTTTGTATCTGCCTGAAGAATCTTAATATTTAAGCCACCAGCTTTTATAGCAGGCTCTAATAACTCGAAGTGAATTGGTGACATCTGAGGTGTTAATAATGTATAACCATCATTCTTCATCTCTTCAGTAAATTCAACTCTGTTTATATTTGATGGGTGAATATTACGTTTCATATTCTTTTGCTCACGAACTCTTAATGCAGAGAGAAGTGAACGGATACGAATACGGATAGCACCTAAGTTATTAACCTCATCAATCTTTAATACAGTATAAATCTTATCAGATTTTGTAAGGATATCGTTAACACAATCAGTTGTAACAGCATCAAGACCACATCCGAATGAGTTAAGCTGAACTAAATCAAGGTTTTCAGTGGTCTTAACGTAGTTAGCTGCTCTGTAGAGTCTTGAGTGGTACATCCACTGGTCCATAACGATAAGTGGACGCTCAACCTCACCAAGGTGAGAGATAGAATCCTCAGTAAGAACTGCAATTCCATATGAGTTAATAAGCTCAGGAATACCGTGGTTGATTTCTGGGTCAATATGATATGGACGACCAGCTAATACGATACCACGTTTGCCAGTTTCGTTAAGATATTTAAGAGTTTCTTCACCCTTCTTAGCAATGTCTAATCTTGCTTTGTCCATTTCATCCCAAGCCTTCTTGGTAGCTTCGCGGATTTCGTTAGCAGGAATACCAAATTCTTTTGTGAATTCCTCAACAAGACGCTTTTCAATAACCTGCTCGTTAGTCATAGCCATAAATGGATTTAAGAAACGAACCTGCTCAGTTCTAAGTTCTTCAACGTTATTTTTTATATTCTCTGCGTAAGATGTAACGATAGGGCAGTTATAGTGGTTGTTAGCATCAGGTGTTTCATTTCTCTCGTATGGAATACAAGGGTAGAAGATTGTATCGATGCCCTGCTTGATAAGCCATGAAATATGACCATGTGCAAGCTTAGCAGGATAACACTCTGATTCACTAGGGATTGATTCAATACCTAACTCGTAAATCTTTCTAGTAGACTGTGGAGATAAGATAACTCTAAAGCCTAATTCCTTAAAGAATGTTGCCCAGAAAGGATAGTTCTCGTACATGTTAAGTACACGAGGGATACCGATTGTACCACGTTTAGCCTCATCTGCATTTAATGGAGCGTAGCCGAAGATACGCTTGTTCTTATAATCATAAAGGTTTGGAATTTTTTCCTTATTCTTTGTTCCACCAATACCACGTTCACAACGGTTTCCAGTTACGAATTGTCTACCACCGCTGAAACGGTTGATTGTAAGAAGACAGCTGTTTGTACAGCCTTTGCATCTAGTCATAGATGTGTCAAATTTTAAATCATTTATATCATCAATAGAAAGCATTGTAGTTTCTACATTATCAGCTGCGTTGAAACGCTCTCTAGCGATAAGAGCAGCACCAAAGGCACCCATTATACCTGCAATATCTGGTCTTACAGCTGTACAGCCAGAGATTGTCTCAAAGCTTCTAAGTACAGCGTCGTTGTAGAAAGTACCACCCTGAACTACTACATTTTCACCTAAATCCTTAGGATCAGTAATCTTTATAACCTTATATAATGCGTTCTTGATAACAGAATATGCAAGACCTGCAGAGATATCTTCTACAGTAGCACCTTCTTTCTGCGCCTGCTTAACATTAGAGTTCATAAATACAGTACATCTTGAACCTAAGTCAATTGGGTTAGCAGCAAATAAAGCAGCCTTAGCAAAATCTACGATAGAGTAGTTAAGAGATTTTGCGAAAGTTTCAATAAATGAACCACATCCTGAAGAACAAGCCTCATTTAAAAGAACACTATCAACAGTATTATTCTTAATTTTAATACATTTCATATCCTGACCACCGATGTCTAAGATACAATCTACATCAGGATTGAAGAATGCAGCTGCGTAATAGTGAGATACAGTCTCAACCTCACCTTCATCAAGCATAAGTGCAGCCTTAATAAGAGCCTCACCGTAACCTGTTGAGCAAGAATATGCTATCTTTGCAGTCTTTGGTAAAAGAGAATAAATCTCTTTAATAGACTTGATAGTAGTAGCAAGTGGGCTACCATTATTTGAGCTATAGAATGAGTAAAGTAAGCTACCGTCCTCACCAACTAAAGCAACCTTTGTTGTTGTGGAACCGGCATCGATACCCATATAGCAGTTACCTGAATATGTAGCAAGGTCAGCCTTAACGACCTTATGCTTGTTATGTCTTATAGTAAAAGCCTCATAATCTGCCTCAGTGGCAAATAATGGGTCCATTCTCTTGATTTCAAAATCCATTTCAATACCATTTGAAAGTTTCTCGATAAGAGTATCAAGTGGTACGGAAACCTCAGGATCGTTATTCATAGCAGCACCAGAAGCTGCAAATAAATGTGAATGGCTTGGTGCAATTATTTGATCTGGTCCTAAGTTAAGAGTTCTAATAAATGCAGCCTTAAGCTCTGTAAGAAAGTGAAGAGGTCCACCTAAGAAGGCAACGTTACCTCTAATAGGCTTACCACAAGCAAGACCAGAAATAGTCTGATTAACAACAGCCTGGAAGATAGACGCTGCTAAGTCTTCCTTAGTAGCACCTTCATTAATAAGAGGCTGAATATCAGTCTTGGCAAATACACCACATCTAGCTGCGATAGGATAAATAGCCTTGTAATCCTTGGCATACTCATTTAAACCAGGAGCATCAGTCTGAAGAAGAGACGCCATCTGATCGATAAAGGAACCTGTACCACCAGCACAGATACCGTTCATTCTCTGTTCTACACCGTTTGTGAAGTAGATAATCTTAGCATCTTCGCCACCAAGCTCGATAGCAACATCAGTCTGAGGTGCATAATCGTTAAGAGAAGTAGCAACAGCTACAACCTCTTGTACAAATGGAAGCTCTAAATGCTTAGCTAAAGAAAGTCCACCAGAACCAGTGATAGTTGGCGAAAGTTCAATCTCACCTAAAGCTGCTTTAGCCTTAACAAGAAGGCTTGCAAGAGTCTCCTGTATATTTGCGTAATGTCTTTCGTAGTCTGAAAAGATTATGTTGTTTTCATCGTCTAAAATAGCAATTTTAACTGTGGTTGAACCAATATCAATACCAAGTCTTTTTGCTGCTTTCTTCAATAATTCCATAATAGATATTCTTCCTTTCATGTGTGAAACAGATTGTCAAAAAAAGTCGACAATCTAATACATTATAATATAGTAGGAATTAAATTTCAAGATGTGAAATTTATATAGTAATTTCAAGCGTTTTACGGCCTGAAAATACATTAAAGTGAGAAAAACCAGCATCGATTAATAGTGTTTTTGCATCATTGAAATTTGCACCAACATCTTCAGGCTTGTGAGCATCAGAACCGATAGTTATGATTTTGCCACCTAGTTCCTTGTATCGTTTGATAACCTGCATATTAGGATTAGTATCAGTTAGTCCGCTACGAAGTGGAGAAGTGTTAATCTCTATGCCTTTTCCTTTTGATATGAGTGTAGTGAGTATTTTATCGAAAAGCTCACCATATTCGTTATAATTATATCTTTTTTCTTCTGGACTAACGGGAGCGTAGCGCATCATATAGTCAAGGTGTCCATATACATCAAAATCATTGAATATATGAATGTTTTCAATGATTGATTCAAGGTATTCAACCATAGCATCGTGAACGGGACGATTTTCAAAATATTCCTTATAATAAGGGTCGCGTCCATTGATGACATGAGAAGAACCTATAACAAAATCAAATTCATATGAAGACATAAGCTTATTAATTCTGTCGGCAAATCTAGGCTCTAAGCCACATTCGATACCTACCGAAAGATTTATCTTGTCCTTGTATTCTATTTTCTTATTTGTCATATATTCATAATATTTTTCAATATCTAATTCGAATTTTCCATCTTCAAATTCAAAATCATTATGATCAGTGATAGCTATATGCTTTAAACCCTTTGAAATAGCCCTTTGAATAATTGAGTCTACGTTTGCTTCTGAATCACCAGAAAAACATGTGTGTATATGAAAATCTGCTAACATATTGATAAACCTCTTTTCTATATTAAATGTAATAAAGCACAAAAATTATAGCACAGATTTTTTGTGGGGTGAAGAAGGAAAAATAAAAGGCGAGATTATAAATGATAAACACGTTAATTCGGTAAATTACAGATTGACATATAAATAGGACTCAAGGTATATTATTTATATAGCGAAAATCGTGAGAAAAATAAGAAAGAGGGATAGAAAAATGTTACAGTATGTGAATAATATTTATCTTAAGGTAGTTAGTGTACAAAGCAAGCCAAATGGTGTGCCATCAACAGTTTATCTTGATATGCATGATAGAAGTGGAGGGGACCTAAAATTCATCGGTCAGATGCGTTTTAACTTTGATCCTACATATTCAAAGAATCCAATGGAGATTCGTATGTCATTTAATTCGTTTGATGCAAATACATTTGATCCACTTGGCAAGAATTTATTAGAAGATATTATAGTTGCAGGATTTTTATGGATTACACATGATAATCATTATACATATATGTTCCAACCAAGACCATATATGGTTATCCATGATTACACAGAGGATTCAGATAAGATGCGTCTCATCAATTCAGCAGCAAGAGACGTGTTGATGAGATTAGAGTGTGACAAGCGAGAAAATAATGTTTATGTATTTTCTAAGGATAATACAAGCAAGTATTTGTCTCAGAAGCTTGCCCAGGGAAATAGAGTGTAAGATTTATATATGTAAAGTTGCATAAAATATGATAAAAATAGGCATTTTATTTGTAAGCTTTATAAAAGGATAAAAAAGCTCTTGATATTTTTAAATAAATTATGTAAAATAAAATACAGTTAGATGTTTTTTTAACAATCTTACAAAAAAATACTAATTTTCTATTACAGGAGGAAATAAAACAATGGCAGTAAAAGTTGCGATTAATGGTTTTGGACGTATTGGACGTCTTGCATTCAGACAGATGTTTGGTGCTGAAGGATACGAAGTAGTTGCTATTAACGATTTAACAAGCCCAAAGATGTTAGCTCATCTTTTAAAGTACGACTCATCACAGGGTAAGTATGAGAAGGCTGAAACAGTTACAGCTGGTGATGATTCAATTACAGTAGATGGAAAGGAAATCAAGATTTACGCTTTCCCAGATGCTAACAACTGCCCATGGGGTGAACTTGGTGTAGACGTAGTACTTGAGTGTTCAGGTTTCTACTGCTCAAAGGATAAGGCACAGGCTCATATCAATGCTGGTGCTCGTAAGGTAGTTATCTCTGCTCCAGCAGGAAATGACCTTCCTACAATCGTTTATAACACAAACCATACAACATTAAAGGCTGAGGATACAATTATCTCTGCAGCTTCTTGTACAACAAACTGTTTAGCTCCTATGGCTGACGCTTTAAATAAGTATGCAGCTATTCAGTCTGGTATCATGGTTACAATCCATGCTTACACAGGTGATCAGATGACACTTGATGGTCCACAGAGAAAGGGCGATTTAAGAAGATCACGTGCAGCAGCAGTTAATATCGTTCCTAACTCAACAGGTGCAGCTAAGGCTATCGGCTTAGTTATCCCAGAGTTAAACGGAAAGTTAATCGGATCTGCTCAGAGAGTACCAACTCCTACAGGTTCTACAACAATCTTAACAGCAGTTGTTAAGGGTGCTAACGTAACAGTTGAAGGTATCAACGCAGCTATGAAGGCAGCAGCTAACGAGTCATTCGGCTACAACGAGGATGAAATCGTTTCTTCAGACGTTATCGGTATGAGATTTGGTTCATTATTCGATGCTACACAGACAATGGTTTGCAAGGTTGATGATGACACATATGAAGTACAGGTTGTTTCTTGGTATGATAACGAGAACTCATACACAAGCCAGATGGTTAGAACAATTAAGTATTTCTCAGAGTTAGCTTAATTTATAAACTGTTATAATAATCGAAGCTACAAATTAGCTACGATTTGGTAAAGACCTAAAGGGGTCCGGTTCCCAACGGGACCGGGCCCTTAATTTAAACGTGAAAGGAGCAGAATTATGCTTAATAAGAAGTCAGTAGATGATATTAATGTAAAAGGACAAAGAGTATTAGTTCGTTGTGATTTCAACGTTCCATTAGATGCTGAGTTAAATATCACAGACGAGAATCGTCTTGTAGCAGCTCTTCCTACTCTTAAGAAGTTAATTAACGATGGTGGTAAGGTTATCCTTTGCTCACACCTTGGTAAGCCAAAGGGAGAGCCAAAGCCAGAATTATCTTTAGCACCAGTTGCTAAGAGATTATCAGAGCTTCTTGGTCAGGAAGTTAAGTTTGCTGCAGACGCTGAGGTTGTAGGACCAAACGCTAAGGCTGCAGTTGAGGCTATGAACGATGGTGATGTTGTTCTTCTTGAGAATACTCGTTATAGAGCAGAAGAGACAAAGAACGGCGAAGCATTCAGCAAGGAATTAGCTTCACTTTGTGACGTATTTGTAAACGACGCTTTCGGTACAGCTCATAGAGCACATTGTTCAAACGTAGGTGTTACACAGTTCGTTGACACAGCAGTAGTTGGTTACTTAATGCAGAAGGAAATCGAGTTCCTTGGAAACGCTGTTAACAATCCTGTAAGACCATTCGTAGCTATTTTAGGTGGCGCTAAGGTTTCATCTAAGATTCCAGTTATCGAGAACTTACTTGATAAGGTAGATACACTTATCATCGGTGGTGGTATGGCATATACATTTATGGCTGGTTTAGGTCATCCAGTAGGTAAGTCATTACTTGAGGAAGATTACAAAGAGTATGCTGTAAATATGCTTAAGAAGGCTGAAGAGAAGGGCGTTAAGATGCTTATCCCAGTTGATAACGTAGTAGCTGATGATTTCTCTAACGATGCTAACTTCAAGACAGTTGAACTTGGTGGAATTCCTGATGATATGGAAGGTCTTGATATCGGACCTAAGACAGCAGAGCTTTTTGCTAATGCTATCAAGGATGCTAAGACAGTTGTATGGAACGGACCAATGGGTTGTTTCGAAATGCCTAACTTTGCACACGGTACAGTTGCAGTAGCTAAGGCTTTAGCTGACATAGATGCTACAACAATTATCGGTGGTGGTGATTCAGCAGCAGCTGTTAATATCTTAGGATTCGGCGATAAGATGACACACATCTCAACAGGTGGTGGTGCATCACTTGAGTTCCTTGAGGGTAAGGAGCTTCCAGGTGTAGCAGCAGCAAACGACAAGTAGACTACGAGCACTTCAATTCGAAACAGTACAACGGAAAATGTGCTTGCACAATTTTGCGTTGGAGTGTTTTGAATTAGCGGGCGACAGCCCGTGCGGAGATAGATTTTCTCCGAAAATCTATCGAGGACGTGCGAGCTATTATATAAACATAAATAATAGGAGAAAATAACAATGGCAAGAAAGAAAATTATTGCTGGTAACTGGAAGATGAATATGACTCCAAGCCAGGCAGTTGCATTAGTAAACGAATTAAAGCCTTTAGTAGCTAACGATGATGTAGACGTAGTATTCTGCGTTCCAGCTATCGATATTATTCCAGCTATGGAAGCTGCAAAGGGTAGCAATATCTGCATCGGTGCAGAGAATATGTACTATGAGGAGAGCGGTGCATACACAGGTGAAATCGCTCCTAACATGCTTACAGATGTAGGTGTTAAATACGTTATTATCGGTCATTCAGAGAGAAGAGAGTACTTTGCTGAGACAGATGAGACAGTTAATAAGAAGGTTCTTAAGGCTTTCGAGCATGGTATTACACCAATCATCTGCTGTGGTGAGTCTTTAACACAGAGAGAGCAGGGTATTACTATTGACTGGATTCGTCAGCAGATTAAGATTGCATTCCTTAATGTAACAGCAGATCAGGCTAAGACAGCAGTTATCGCTTACGAGCCAATCTGGGCTATCGGTACAGGTAAGGTTGCTACAACTGAGCAGGCTCAGGAAGTTTGTGCTGCTATTCGTGAGTGCATCGCAGAGATTTATGATGATGCTACAGCAGCAGAAATTCGTATTCAGTACGGCGGAAGTGTTTCAGCAGCTAGCGCGCCAGAATTATTTGCACAGGCAGATATCGATGGTGGTTTAGTTGGTGGTGCATCACTTAAGCCAGACTTTGGTAAGATTGTTAATTACAATAAATAATAGAAAATAGTATTTGAGATCAGGCCTCATCCTTGTTTTTGCAAGGGTGAGGTTTGGTTACATTTAAATTGGGTATACATATAGTATTAGGTGTCTTTATGGATAAGAAGGATTATTTTGTTGTTAGAAATAGTGATGGTGCAGATAAATGGGATAAGCCAATTGTTGTTGCAACAAATATAGAGGAGTACTACGTAGCGCTTCCAGATAAGAGATTATTTGATATTCCTAGAGTGGTTCTAGTAGAAGAGGAAGAGGCATATGTACTTATTAAAAACAATTGGAAGTACGATGATAATGATTTGAAAAAATGTCGCAATGTAAAGGGGCACCTTTTTGTTGTGGGAGATATAGAGTATATAAAGGTTGGCGCAAGAGATTATGCCAAGATTAGAATGGTAACTGAGGATGATATTCCAAGTAATATTATTATAAGAAACATATAATATGTGAAAGTTAAAGGGTCTGATAAAGAATCAGACCCTTTTGTGTAAAATAAATTGTTGAGTGCAGCTGAAGGGAGTCGAACCCTCATCTAAGTAATTAGACATGAACCTGAATCATGCGCGTATGCCAATTCCGCCACAACTGCAAAAGTTGGAAATTACCAACGAAAAACATTATATCTAATGCTAGATGTAAAGTCAATGTAATAACTAGGAGAGTATTAAAAAATAATTTAAAAAAAATGAAAATAATTGTTGACAATTGAATGTTCATTTGATATTATATCCAAGTCGGGTTTGAGAGATACCTCTTAAACAAGATGGTATGCGGAAATGCTGGAATTGGCAGACAGGCATGACTAAGGATCATGTGTCAACAGACGTGAGGGTTCAAGTCCCTTTTTCCGCACTAGAAATTATCAAAGGTTGTCACTGATGTTGACAGCCTTTTTTATTTCCAAAAAGCAAGATAATATTTGCTTTAATATGGTGATAAAAGGAGAAAACACATGAAGAAAAAATTATTAAGTTTACTAATGGTAGCAACAATATCGTTAGGTATTATTGGTTGTGGTGACAAAGGGAAAGAGAAACCAACTGAAGCAATTAATGAAAATTTCTCGGGAGGTCAGGATTATTACTTAGCTGTATTACCTGATAATACTACAAAAACAGACGCTACATTGGTAACAGATATGCGTGAAATGACAATTACATATGATGGGTTAGAAATAGAGAGTTATAAAGATTTAGAAGTAGATGAAGAATGGGAAAATAATTGAAAAAAGTATATTTAAGCAATTAAAGAGAGTATGGTGTTGAAAAATTCTGCACCATACTCTTTATTTATAGTTATTATTATCTAAAAATATATTATGTTATAATTTTAAATTTATGATTTGTAGCTTATACTCCAAAAGGTTTAATGTTGAAAAAAATATAAGCTAATGTTAATATATTACATAGGAAAAGGATTGGAGTGATTTTATGAGCAAAGATCATATTTTAAGTGAAAAAGATGCTTTGAAGAAACTTGCTAAGGAAGATAATAAAAAAAGCAAGAAATATAAGAAAGCCAAAAGAGATGCATGGACAGCAGTGGCTGTAATTGCAACGGTTATGCTTATAGCAGTTGGTTTATCTTTCTACAAAACAAGTAACATAGAGATTAAAGAGTATTCAGGTAAAAGTGTTGCAAAAGAGCATGAAAAGAGAGAAAATGCTAAGAATATTATTATTGGATTAGGCGTAGTATGTGCGGGTATATTAGTGGTAGCACTTGTGAATAGGAATAAGCATAAAAATTATGCTCCTTCTAAAGAAGAATTACAGCGCATGGAACAAAAGAAACTCAGTGAAGCTAGAGAAAGAGTTGAGGAAGCTAGAAGACATCGATTAGAGGAAGAAGCTAATGTTACTATGACGAGAACTAACCGAGAGCATATGAATCATGCTATGGATGGATATAAGCAAGGTTTGGGGGATAGAGCTAATCTATCTGAAATGGGTATAGATGACAGAGAAGCATATTTGGAGAGAAGAAAAAGAGAATACCAGTATTATATGGAAAATGGCTTAGATGACGATGAAATGATTGAGAGTGAGGCATCGATGCAAGGTCGTATACATATGAAAAATATAAATGCAAAGAATAAAAAAAGTATTATTATAGGTGCTGGTGTGGGATTGGCTATATTAGCTATTATTGTAATATTTATTTTGTTATAGGAGTTTATCATGAGTGTATCTATTAAAAATGTTGTATTAGGTGAAGGACAGACAAAAATATGTGTACCTATCATAGGTAAGACTAAGGAAGAAATTCTTGCTGAGGCTATAAGTATTAGCACCATTGAGACGGATATCGTTGAATGGAGAGTTGATTTTTTTGAGAATGTTATGTCTATACCTAAGGTTTTAGAGCTTATTATATCTTTGGTTGATATATTTAATGAAAAACCTATTTTATTTACATTTAGAACAAAGGCTGAAGGTGGAGAGCTTGATATAAATGAAGTAGCATATATAGAACTTATAAAAGCTGTAATAAATCAGAATATAGTTGGTGCAGTAGATGTAGAAGTTTTTAAAGGCGAAAAAACACTTGAGGACATTGTTACATATGCAAAGGATTTTGACGTAAAGGTAATTGCGTCAAATCATGATTTTTGCAAGACACCGGATAAGGAAGAGATAAAGAGACGACTTTTTCTTATGAAAGAGAAG
>JAFOCU010000169.1 GCA_017381055.1 Lachnospiraceae bacterium | reverse complement strand
TCTTCAAAATACTTTATACTCTTAATCATAGAGGACACCTACCTTTGTTTGTATTGGTTTGAGCGCTAAATACTTTATCACAAAGTGGTGTCCTCTTTCTATGCCTTTATTTAATTTTCCGAATAAAATTTTACGCTAGCAAATTGTAGTTTTCTCTATGTACCAAAAAAAGCTCTTGGAATGTTCCAAGAGCTTTAAGCTGGCCCACAAGGATTCGAACCTTGAGATGCTGGAGTCAGAGTCCAGTGCCTTACCATTTGGCGATGGGCCAATGTCTGACGACAAGGAGCATTATACTATACAGATTTCAATAATGCAAGTACTTTTTACAAATTTTTTTTAATTCTTTTATTTTGCTTCATATTCACTATTATTCTCTATATAATCAACCATTTTATAAAAGTCAAATGTACTCCAATATGTTTTACCATCTTTAGGTACTACGCCATCATATGTAAACGATATCTCAATTCCGTCCTTCATATAAATTATGATTTCCTTATCCGGGGTACCTATCTGACCACCGCCTTCCCATCTCTTTATACAATTATTATCATTATATTCTTCTATAATGTCTTTAATCACATCATCATTTTCTACTGTTTTACTATATTCTCCATATACTTTGTATTCTATCTTTTCTACATCATCGGCATCGATTTTATATCCCGCTCTATCAAATATATAAAATCCAACAAACGCTCCTAACACCAACGCGCAGCTAACACCAGTAGCAACATATATTGATTTCTTATTCTTAAATACTACAAAAAGTACAACTGTTATAAGTACAACACATACATAACCTACATAAAACCATTTATCTAATGGCGCTCCATCCACACTTAACATATTCTTATAGAAAAGTGCAAAAAGCAACACATGTAAACCTGCTATTACTAATAATAATTTTCCCTTCATTTGATCATTTTCTCCCTTGGTATTTAACTTTTTTCTGTAATCAGTTCTCCCTTATAAATTAAAGATTTTTCGATATACAAATCAGCCCCTGCAAAAGCAAATCCGGCTCGTAATAAAACGGACTATCTATATAATCTCTAATATGCTCTGTGTTACCGCCTGTCATAACTGCAACACACTTCTTGCCAAGCTTTTCGCTAACCTTTCTGATAATTCCTTCTATCATAAGAGCGTGTCCATAGACAATACCACTATCTATACAGCCCTGAGATGTATTTCCTATAATACTAAGCGGTTCATTAACCTTATATTCCTTTAGCTTAGATGCCTTTGATAACAATGCATTGGCAGCAGTCATAAGTCCAGGAGCTATAATTCCTCCAAGAAAGCTTCCATTTTCATCTAATACATTACAAGTAGTTGCAGTACCTAGATCAAATACAATAAGCGGAAGTTTTTTCCCATATTTATCAAGCGCCGCAATCATATCAGCCATACGATCCGCCCCTAAAGTATTTGCTGAATACTTTGATAAATCCAAACCACAATTATCTTTATTTAAGAATACATATTCATCTGCAATTCTAGAAGCGATATGCGCTAGCGCCTTTTCATCTTCCATAACTACTGACGATATCACCGCTTTAGAGAAAATTTTCTCATCACAAGTAAGCTCTTTACCACAAAGAGCTTTTACAATATTCTTACACCACTTATCCAGAAGTTCTCTTCCATTTGACAATCTATCATCCGTTAAAGATTCACCTATATCCTCTATAATTTTTGCATCCTTCTGAAAGCCATCCTCTTCCACCTTAAAACGGTTTATTATAGAATCATTTTCTTCTGAAACAGCGGCAAATGTAATTGTTGTATTACCTGCGTCTACAATTAATATCATCATCTACCTCTATTACTATTTTGCTTCTCTATTCTTAAGAATCTGGCTTAATATCTCACCAGCCACATCCGCTTTACTCATAAGTGGAAGCTTTATCATATCATCCTTTGTGATAAGAGTGATTACATTAGTATCCACGCCAAAACCAGCACCCTCTACCTTCAAGCTATTAGCCGCTATCATATCAAGCTTTTTCTTCTCAAGCTTCGCTCTAGAATTTTCAAATAAATTCTCTGTCTCCATTGAAAAGCCACATATATACTGATTAGGCGTTCTATTTTCACTTACATACTTAAGGATGTCTTCTGTACGCTTAACCTTGATACACATATCCTCATCACTTTTCTTTATCTTATTATCAGCAACGATTACTGGTGTATAATCAGCAACTGCTGCCGCCTTAACTACGATATCCTGTGTCTTAAAGTTATCCTTAACTGCCTCAAACATATCCTTGGCACTCACTACATCGATAACCTTAACCGATGGCAATGCCTTAACCGAAACAGGACCAGATATAAGAGTTACATTAGCACCTCTTCTTGCCGCATCATTTGCAATAGCATAACCCATCTTTCCAGAAGAATGATTAGAAATAAATCTTACTGGATCAATAGCTTCTACTGTTGGGCCAGCTGTAACTAACACATTTAAACCAGCCATATCCTGTTCT
>JAFOCU010000168.1 GCA_017381055.1 Lachnospiraceae bacterium | reverse complement strand
AGCCCCCCTCAAGATGAGATATCCCATAGCATAAGCTAGTAAGACCCCTTGAAGACGACAAGGTTGATAGGTTAGAGGTGGAAGCATGGTAACATGTGTAGCTGACTAATACTAATAGGTCGAGGGCTTGACCAAGTGACGTAAGTCAAAGCTGGTAGGTTGTTAGAAGGAATGTTATTCCAGGAAATGTCTAAAAGATAAATTTTGTGTGAAGTTTTGAAGGTATAAAGTTATATTTATTAATAAAATGAATATAATATTAAAGCCTTAGTAGATGGACTTTCCTATGTGTATTTGCATAAGGACGGTCTGTTTTTAAATATGAGAAATCATATATTCCTCGATAGCTCAGTCGGTAGAGCGCTCGGCTGTTAACCGAGTTGTCGTAGGTTCAAGTCCTACTCGGGGAGCTAGACTGATAGTTAAATGTAAATTTGCTATTTAGTCAAATATTAGTTGACTAAAGTAATAGTCGCTGATATAATAAACGAGTTGAAAAACTTAATAAGGCGCGATCGCCAAGTGGTAAGGCCCCGGTCTGCAACACCGTTATCGCCGGTTCAAATCCGGCTCGCGCCTCTAGAAAAAGCATTGGAAAATATTTCCGGTGCTTTTTCTATTTTATGGTTTACCCATAGGGAATTTTATGGTATACTATTTACAATAATCGTAGGTCGAGCTAAACAAAATATAGGGGACTTGATCATATACGAACCGTGAGATTTCTTAAATTTAATAACATAGCAGAAAGGAACGAAATATATGAAGGCATTAGACGTTAGACACATTAATCCGTTTTTACAATCAACACTTAGCATAATGGAGCAGGCAGCTTGTCTTAAGTTGGCAGTAGGTAAGCCAGCAGTTGCTACATTGGAGTTTCTTGATAATACATTTATTATTCAGGTAGGTGTAACAGGTGTATTAAAGGGTCAGGTTATGCTTGTATTTGATACAGAGAAGGCAAAGAAAGTTGCTAGTAGTATGATGATGGGTATGCCAGTAGAGACATTAGATGAGATGGCTACATCTGCGTTATGTGAGCTTTGTAACATGATTATGGGTAGTACAGCGACATTGTTCTCTACACAGCAGATGGTTATGGATATTACACCACCTATGTCAATGCAGGGCAATAACTTAAAGCTTCAGACAGATGTACAGGCATTAAAGATTCCTATGTCTGCAGATGGAGCAGAGATTGTTAGTTTATACCTTTGTATTGGAGAAGAGGATTAGGAGTCATAAACATGACATTTGAATTAAATGATATTGTTAAACTGAAAAAGAAGCACCCATGTGGAAGTTTTGAGTGGGAAGTTTTGAGAGTTGGAGCTGATTTTAGATTAAAGTGTATGGGATGTGGACATCAACTTATGATGGCAAGAACACTTGTTGAAAAGAATCTAAAGGGTGTAAGAAAACAAGATCAATAAAAAGAAATGAAGTATACAATTTTTTTATAAAAAATACTTGCAAAACCTTGTATTTTATGGTAAAGTTCATATTTGTGATGAATTAAATTAAAGGACATATAAAGTATGTCCTTTTTCCTTGCTCATTCAATATGAGTGGGCCAGAGACCAAAAGGAGGTAAAGAACATGAACAAGTATGAATTAGCAGTAATTGTTAACGTTAAGCTTGAAGATGAAGAAAGAGCTGCTACAATCGAAAAGGTAAAAGAGTATATCGTACGTTTCGGTGGTACAGTAACAAATGTTGACGACTGGGGTAAGAAGAGATTAGCTTACGAAATCCAGAAGAGCAGAGAAGCATTTTATTACTTCATTCAGTTTGAGTCTGAGAGCACAGATTGTCCAAACGAAGTTGAAGCAAACATTCGTCTTATGGAGAACGTTGTTAGATACTTATGTGTTAAGCAGGAAGCATAATCTGAGAGAGCATTAGCGAAAGGATGACAGTATGAACAAAGTTATACTTATGGGTCGTCTTACAAGAGATCCAGATATTCGTTATTCTCAGGGTGAGAATGCAATGGCAATTGCCAGATACACATTAGCAGTTGACCGTCGTGGTAGAAAGGACGGTTCTTCTGAGCAGACAGCAGATTTTATTTCATGTGTTTCATTTGGAAAGATAGCAGAATTTGCTGAGAGATATTTGCGCCAGGGCACAAAGATTGTTGCAGAAGGAAGAATTCAGACTGGAAGCTATACTAATAAGGATGGTCAGAAAGTATACACAACAGATGTTGTAGTAGAAAATTGTGAATTCGCTGAAAGTAAGAATTCAGCATCAGACGCAGGTAACTACAGTTCTTCACGACCAGAGCCTACTAGTGCAGCAGGTGATGGATTTATGAATATTCCTGATGGAGTAGAGGACGAAGGTTTACCATTTAACTAATAGTAAAATAGGAGGTAATAATTATGCCAATGAATAGAGAAAAAGGCGATAAGATGGATGGTTCTATGAAGAGAAGACCAATGCGCAGAAGAAAGAAAGTTTGCGTATTCTGTGGTGACAAGAACAACACTATCGATTTCAAGGATGTAAACAAGTTAAAGAGATACGTTTCTGAAAGAGGAAAGATTCTTCCTAGAAGAATTACAGGAAACTGTGCTAAGCATCAGAGAGCTCTTACAGTAGCTGTTAAGAGAGCAAGACATATCGCTTTAATGCCATATACACTTGACTAATTAAAGTATGTAAGACTCATAGTCCAAAAGGACTATGGGTCTTTTTTGATTTTTGGTATAAAATAGCAGATTATGAGTACATAATTACTCGTAAATATAAAGGATAAAAGGAGAAAATAAAATGAAGAAACTTATGACATTTTTTTTAGCACTTGGATTAGTTGCTAGTATGACAGCATGCGGTAGTGAAGAAAATGGAACAGAAAACAGTAAGAAGAAGCCAAATGGCATTGATTCTTTGGAAAGCGAAGCTATTATTATTGAAGAATTATCAGGAAAGACATTGGCGGAAGTTATGGAAAAAGGATATGACTTTAATGGATATGCATCCATGTTTGGTAAAACCGAGTTATATTTCCAAAGTGAAGAAACTGTTGATGGCGTAGACGAATTTGTAGAGAGTGTTGAGGGAAAAACAGTAGCTGAGTTAGTTGAGGAATATGATATTTCTATTGGTTATATGGGATTTAATGGACAGTATACTTTTACAGCTGATATTGGTTCAGTATCAATTTCCTTTGATTTGGAGAATGGTGAAAAAGCACTTAATGCTCATGATGATGAGTCGTTCTTTGATTTGGAAGAAGCGGATGAAGTACAGAATGATAAGCTTGAAAATGTTACAGTGGATTACATAACTTTAACAGGGGAAATGGATGATGCAACTATTGAAAAGTTATCAGAACTTGATGATTATGATAGTGAAATATTAGAAGAAATGGCAGATGAAATTGTATTAAGTATGGTTTATTATACATTTGAATAGTGGAATAGATAATAAGACACTTGTCAATCAACAGGTGTCTTTTTGCTGTATATATTTGAGGATTACATAGAAATATAAATATATAAAAAAAGTGTTGACATATTATTATCAAAATGATATTATCAAAATGTAAATAACAGAAAGGAGGAAAATAATATGACATGTGAAGAGGTATACGAAACAGGCTTGCAATATCATCATTATGCTAATACAGCTTATCCACTTACACCAGGTTCTTTTATGCAGTATCGAATAAAGGATCAAAAAGAGATAAAAGAATTTGTTACAAATGAGTGGAAGGATGTAGATGAGTTGTGTTTGTATATACATATTCCATTTTGCAAAACCAGATGTAAGTTTTGTGAGTATGTTGTTTTAGAGAATACTGACGAGGACATAGAGAATGAATATGTGGAACTGCTTCTTAAGGAAATGAATATGTATTCAGAGCTTCTTAAGGGAAAGAAAGTAGTAGGATATGATTTAGGTGGTGGAACACCAACTAAGCTCTCAATAGAAAATCTTAAAAGAATAACAGATGCAGTTAACAATATGTTTAATATAGGTGAAGGTGTTACATTTAGCATTGAAACAACACCACTTATAGCAGCTAATGAGCCTGATAAAATAAAAGCAGTATATGATATGGGGTACAGAAGAATAAGTATGGGTGTTCAGACTGTTTCGGATAAACTCCTTTCTGAGCTTGGAAGAGATGGCTCAAAAAGCTTATATGAGAGAGCCGTAGAGAATATTAGAAAAGCAGGCTTTAAGAATTTTAATATTGATTTGATGTATGGTTTTTTGCATCAAAGTGAGAGAGACTTTGATAACACATTACATTATGCAGTTGGATTAGGCCCTGAATATATTACTTTATATCGTAATCGTTACAAAGGAACAAAAATAGAAAGTGAGGCAGGTGGTGTTTCTATATATAAGGCTATGTATCAATATAGAATAGCATATCGTGTTCTTACAGAAAATGGATATAAGGCTAATGTTGGAAAGAATACTTTTAGTAAGGTTGATGGAGATTATGGTACAAGTGATTATCTAACAACTAGAGTTATTAACGGTACACCTTATGTAGGAATGGGACTTGGGGCTCAATCCTTTGGAATGAATTATTTAGCATATAATCTTGGAGCTGCAGACAAGAAGATGGAACGATATCGCAGAGCTATTAATGAGGGTATTCTTCCTTTCCAAGATATATATCGTTTGCCGCAGGATGAAAGTATAGCAAAAATGGTATCTGTAGCTTTTTATTTTGCTTTTATAGATATGGATGCTTTTAAGAAAAGATTCGGCATTGATATTAAGGATAGATTTAAAGATGAATTGGAATTTGTGTTTGAAAATAAGTTGATGGAGATTAAAGGGAATAGAATCTATCTTACAGAGAGAGGCTCAGATTATATTAATGGTGTGATTCCATTATTTTATTCAGATAGGTCAAAAGAAGAACTAAAAACGGCATTTTT
>JAFOCU010000167.1 GCA_017381055.1 Lachnospiraceae bacterium | reverse complement strand
TCTTACATACGCTTTTAGTGAGAAGTATATCTTAGTATTATCTCATGACGAGGTAGTTCATCTTAAGTGCTCAATGCTTACAAAGATGCCTGGATATAAAGTAGATAAGTTTGCAAACCTTAAGATGGCATACACATATATGTTTGGTCATCCAGGAAAGAAGCTTTTATTCATGGGTCAGGATTTTGGTATGATAAGCGAATGGATGGAGGACAAGAGTATTGAATGGTATCTACTTAATGAACCACTACATGAAGAGCTTAAGGAGTATATGAGAAAGCTTCTTCACATCTACAAGCGTTATGCAGTAATGTATAAGTTTGAGAGTGATTATCGTTGCTTCCAGTGGATTAACTGTGATGATAATGATAGAAGTATTTTTAGCTTTATTAGAAAGAATCCAGACAATTATAGAGGAGCATTAATGTTCATCTGTAACTTTACACCAGTAGATAGAGCAGATTACTGTGTAGGTGTGCCAGTAGAGGGTGCATATAAGAGAATTCTTACTAATTACAGCAATGTTAATGAAAATGATAATATGGAATCTGCGGAGGAGAAAAAGGCTATTTTTTGGGAGAACGAAGAAGATGCTAAGTATACAGCCGTGGAGGGTGAATGTGATAACTTCCCATATAGACTTAATATTCATTTGAGACCATTTGAGTCTATGATTATCAGATTGCCTTAAATAAAAGATAAATAATTGATTTTGTCTCTTTACTATGCTACACTATACGGGTGTGAACTTTGTTCACACCCGTAAATATATTTTGGAGGAAAGACAATGGTTAAACTTAGTAATGGTGGCGCTTACTTACTCGGTGGAAATGAAATCGTAGAAGTTTCAGCAGAGTCAGAAGCATTATTAAAAAATAAGCTTGGTAGTAAATATATTACTAAAGAAGAAGCAGCAAAGAATACAATCGCTTATGGAATCTTAGAGGAGCATAATACTTCAGGAAATATGGAGAAGCTTCAGGTTAAGTTTGATAAGCTTACATCACATGATATTACATTCGTAGGAATTATCCAGACAGCACGTGCGTCAGGTCTTGAGAAGTTCCCTATTCCATACGTACTTACAAACTGTCACAATTCACTTTGTGCAGTAGGTGGTACAATTAATGAAGATGATCACATGTATGGTCTTACATGTGCTAAGAAGTATGGTGGAGTTTACGTACCACCTCATCAGGCAGTTATCCATCAGTTTGCAAGAGAAATGCTCGCTGGCGGTGGCAAGATGATTCTTGGTTCAGATAGCCATACACGTTACGGTGCACTTGGTACTATGGCTATGGGTGAAGGTGGTCCTGAGCTTGTTAAGCAGCTTCTTTCACAGACATATGATATCAATATGCCAGGCGTTGTAGCTATTTACCTTACAGGTTCACCTGCTAAGGGCGTAGGTCCTCAGGACGTTGCTTTAGCAATCATCGGTGCTGTATTTGGTAATGGATATGTTAAGAATAAGGTTATGGAGTTCGTAGGTCCTGGTGTTGCATCACTTAGCGCTGATTTTAGAATTGGTGTTGACGTTATGACAACAGAGACAACATGTCTTTCATCTATCTGGAAGACAGATGAGAAGATTAAGGAATTCTATGATGTTCATGGTAGAGTTTCAGAATACAAGGAGTTAAATCCTGGTGAGGTTGCTTACTATGATGGTGTTGTATATGTTGACTTAAGCAAGATTAAGCCAATGATCGCTATGCCATTCCATCCAAGCAACGTATATACAATAGATGAGGTTAATGCAAATCTTGCAGATGTATTACATGATGTAGAGAAGAGAGCTTTAGTAAGCCTTGATGGTAAGGTTGATTACAAGCTTACAGATAAGATTAGAAATGGTAAGCTCTATGTTGAGCAGGGTGTTATCGCTGGTTGTGCAGGTGGTGGATTTGAAAATATCTGTGATGCTGCTGATATCTTAAAGGGCAAGTTCATCGGTGCTGATGAGTTTACTCTTAGCGTATATCCAGCAAGTACACCAATTTATGTTGAGCTTGCAAGAAATGGTCGTCTCGCAGATCTTATGCAGACAGGTGCTATCGTTAAGACAGC
>JAFOCU010000166.1 GCA_017381055.1 Lachnospiraceae bacterium | reverse complement strand
TTAGGTTTTATATTTTGTAAAAAAATTTTAAAGAACTTTCCCATATGACAAAAAACACCCCTAGGTTTCCACCTAGGAGTGTTACTAAATCATTATTTATATAATCTTTATTTCCACCCTATAAATTTATAGCTCTCTAATATTCTAAAAAACATAGCAAGTCGTTCATATAGAGGATTCGCTTTTTCTCCGAATTCTGCCTCTACAAGCTTTCCTATTTCAAGAATATCTTTATCTCCATCTAAATGTGGCCAGACAAAGCTACCCATCTCATCTAAATGAATATAAGAAATTTTAGGACGTTTAAAAAGCTTCTGTGCTATAAAGTTAAATACACCTTTATTCACAATCTCAAGTGTAATCACACCATTTTCATCCTTCGACCATTCTATACCTTCTGTACGAACTGGTATTTTCTCTAGATAATTTTGTGAGATAACATTATTTTTCTTCATTTTGCACCTTACTACTCAGCATCTACTTTTCTTTTCTTCCAAATAGACATCTTGAGAAGACATAAGATAAGTAATGCGAATACTACTATACTTCCGATGTTAGCTACCATCTCTGGAAGACCTAACTTAGCTGATAAATCAATCTTTTGATCAATTCCAAATATCGCTAATACAGCTAATAATATACCAACTAAACCTTCACCTGCTATCATACCTGAACAGCATAATACACCATCATTGATAATAGCTTCTTTTTCCTTCTTTTCCTTCTTCATCTTATCAAATGCAAGTCTAACAAGACCACCTACCATGATACAAGCATTAAGCTGTACTGGTAAGTATACACCGATTGCAAATGGAAGAACTGGAATACCTATAACTTCTACAACTATTGCGATGCAGATACCTATAAATATAAGACCCCATGGAAGGTTGTTTTCCATAACACCTTCTACGATCATCTTCATAAGTGTTGCCTGTGGAGCACCGAGTTCCTTTGAACCAAATCCCCATGCAGAATCTAAAAGATATAAAACACCACCGATAGCAAGACCTGATGTTAATACACCAATTAACTCACCAATCTGCTGCTTAACTGGAGTAGCACCAAGTAAGAATCCTGTCTTTAAATCCTGTGAAGTATCACCAGAGATTGCTGCAACGATACAGATGATAGAACCAATAGCTATAGCTCCCTGCATTCCATGCATTCCTGCATCTCCTGTAAGCTTAAGAACTAATGTTGCAACAAGTAATGTTGCGATAGCCATACCTGATACTGGGTTGTTACTACTTCCTACAAGACCTACCATTCTAGATGATACTGTAGCAAAGAAGAAACCAAATATTACAATAATAATAGCGCCTACTAATGTAACTGGAATCGCTGGGATTAACCAAATAGCAACTGTAAGTGCAAGGATACTTATAAGAATAATCTTCATACTTAAGTCTTTTGCTGTACGAGATGTATCAGTGCTTGCACCATTCTTCATACCCTTAATGGCATCTCTAAATGTTCTAATGATAAGTGGAAGCGACTTAACAAGGCTGATTATACCACCAGCTGCTAATGCACCAGCACCAATATATCTGATATAATTATCCCAAATACCGCCAGCACCTTCTGCTGCAAAAATCGTTCCAATAGTTTCTGTTCCTGGATAAAGAATTGCATCTGCACCAAATAAAACGATCATAGGTATTAATACCATCCAAGCTAAAACACCACCACCAAACATATATGATGATATTCTTGGACCACAAATATAACCTACACTCATAACAGCTGGATAAATCTGTGTACCAATCTGTCCTGCAAATCCCTTTACAGAAACTGATACCTCTGAAGGAACCGCCTTGATTCCATCAATAACAAATTTAAAGAAAGCACCAATTCCCATACCTGCGAATACTGTAGATGCATTAGCACCACCTTCTTCACCAGCCATAAGAACTTCGCTACAAGCTGTTCCTTCTGGATATGGTAAAATACCATGCTCCTTAACGATTAAGGCATTTCTAAGTGGCACCATAAAGAGTACACCTAGCAAGCCACCTATAACTGCAATAAGCATAATCTCTACCATATCAGGCTTATCCATCTTGCCTTCGTTAGCCCATAAGAATAATGCTGGTAATGTGAATATAGCACCTGCTGCTACTGATTCACCTGCAGAACCGATAGTCTGCACCATGTTACTTTCCAATATAGAGTTCTTCTTCATAATAACTCTAATAACGCCCATCGCAATTACCGCTGCTGGTATAGATGCAGAAACTGTCATACCTACACGTAATCCTAAATAAGCATTTGCCGCACCAAATACAACCGCTAATATGATACCCATTACTACAGATGTCACTGTAAATTCTGGTGTTATCTTATCGGCAGGAATGTATGGTTTGAATTCATTCTTGTCGTTCATATTTTTCTCCTTTTCGTATTTCAATGCATTTCATTATACCTTAAAAACGCTTAAATTTCAACACATTTAGCAATCTTGTATTCCATATATTACACTTAAAATCATTTTTTATTTTTTTACTTCAGCCACACTAAAAACACTCCCAGAAATTCATCTGAGAGTGTTTAAAATTTTATCTTATTTTATTTCTTTATCCATTACATCTCAACTAATTCTGTAAGCATATCCTGTACTCGCTTCGACATCTCTTCTACAACTCTTGAGCTCGCTGAAATCTCCTCAGTTGCAGCAGCAAAGTTACTTACACGGTCATTTACTCTCTGTACAAGTTCTGAAAGCTTATCTGCCTGCGCAGTTAAATCTTCCATAAACTTTCTTATCTCTACAGAGTTCTGGCTCGAATCCTGAGCTGCACTACGGCTAGAATCAGACAATGTCTTAATCTGTTCTGCTACAACAGCAAAACCACGACCTGCTTCACCAGCTCTAGCAGCCTCAATCGATGCATTTAACGATAAGAGATTTGTCTGTGAAGCAATACCAAATATCGCCTCATTATTGCTTTCAATCATAGAGAGGAATTCTGCAACCTGCTTAAATAATTCCATCATATC
>JAFOCU010000165.1 GCA_017381055.1 Lachnospiraceae bacterium | reverse complement strand
GGAGATTGTGGATGATGCTCATCTTAGCGCTAGTTATGTATATGACAAGAATACTAGAAGACAGATTGTATTTACAGCTCCTGCTGCGAGAGTGCTTATTGTTGATGATTCTAAGGTTAATTTGGGTGTTGCCAAGGGGCTTTTAGAGGAATATGGCATTAATGCAGATATTGCAGAGAGCGGTATGGAGGCGCTTAAAAAAGTTGGAAGAAAGCATTATGACTTGATTTTTATGGATCATATGATGCCTGAAATGGACGGAATAGAAACTATGAAGAATATTCGTCTTAAGGGTAATTGGTGCGAGGAGGTGCCTATTGTGGCATTGACAGCTAACACTACGGATGAAGCTAGACAGCTATTTAAAATGGAGGGAATGCAAGACTTCCTTGCTAAGCCTATAGAGTTGTCATTGCTTCACGATATTTTACTTAAGTGGCTTCCTAAGGATAGAATTGTTTTCTCTGATATAAGTGAGGGATATATTATTAATGAAGAATTAACTTGTGATAGTGGAAATACAGCATTTACTAAGTCGCGACTTCTTAAGGAGGGAATTTATCTTGAGATAGGATTGCCTTATTTTGGTGGAAATATCAAGGCGTACAAGTCCACTATGGAGAGTATTTTAAAGGACTGTAAGAAAAAGGTTGTTTTACTTGAAAATCATTTCCTGGCTGGAGATCTAAAGAATTATGCTATAGAGGCTCATAGTGTGAAGAGTGTATCAGCTTCTATCGGAGCAACAGCTTTTTCTGATTTGGCTAAAGATAATGAACTTAAGGCAAAGGCTGATGACAGAGATTATATAGAAGCAAATGGTTCATATTTTATTACTAAGTATAAAGAGTTTCTTAACTCTATAGAACAGATTTTGGCGGAAGAAAAGCAGCATGAGGCTGAAAAACAATTGGAGCTTGCTGATAATAAGATAGAAGAAAATGGTGATATCCAGTGTAAAGATAATGAGTCTGGAAGTGAGACAAATAATGAAGAAAGAAAACAGGAAATAAATATAAAGCTTGAAAAGGCAATAGAAGCTATTGACGACTTTGAAGCTGATAGTGCAATTGAGATATTGCAAGAACTTCATACGACAGATATGGATCCAGTTATAATTGAAAAGGTATGTCGAGCAAGTGAACTCATCGATGACTTTGAGTATGACGAGGCAGTAGAAATATTAAAAAAACTTTTAGAATAAGAGTAAAAAATTTTTGAATTTGAATAAAAAATATTTATTAGGTAAGAAAAAAGTAAAGGTGTAGGAGACGGCAAAGCCTTTAAAATAGAGGCTTTGCAGATGTTGAATATTTTGTTTGAAAAAAATATAAAATTTTTTTAAAAAAGTGTTGACATCCAAAAACTCCTATGCTATACTTCCATATGTGTTGAGGCGGTAAGCCAATAACAAACACGAAAATGCGCGAGTGGCTCAGCGGTGGAGCACCTCCTTGCCAAGGAGGGGGTCGCGGGTTCGATCCCCGTCTCGCGCTTTTTTTATTTTTAGTCACAAGCTTGATTTTCAAGGACTTGTGGCTTTTTTTATCATATAGGAAAGTTCTCAATGAGAACTCCCTATATGATAAAAAACGCTCCGCGAGGATGAGCACTCGCACGATAGGAAAATATCAGCTAAAGCTGATCGTGCTCGGCTCGCAAAGCGGAGCAAGTCCCTCTAGATAGAGGGATGTAGGGAGATGATGCGGACTTGTCCACTTTGTTCTTTTTATGATACTTGAGTCCCTTTGAGTCCGTTATGAGCAGGTGTACTGGGGAAAATGGGCAAAAAGCGAGAAGAATAGTAAGGTTATAGACACTATATGTACAGCGGATAGATTTGCTCTTTATTTTTTTGCAAAAACAAGGTATACTTAATCCAAAGGGAAAAATGTATTATATATAATGTAGATATACATTGAAGGGAGGCTGACTATGAGTAAGATTAGCGTGAAGGTTAAAGGCATCGTAGAGT
>JAFOCU010000164.1 GCA_017381055.1 Lachnospiraceae bacterium | reverse complement strand
TCATAGTTACTAAATCTTACATTTACCATCTATATCTTCCTCCAGCATACGTTTGGTAATTAGTTGGTGTAGACAAGTTCAACATATTAGCTTGTGTAGTTAAGTTTGGCTGAGAAGTACCATATGAGCTTCTTATACTTGGATAAATACCTCCTAAGTTAGCTCCTAATTGAGAGGCTTGGTTTCCAGAGTCTGTAAAACCGCCAACGGCTCCACCAGCTACACCACCTATCAAAGCTCCCCAAGGACCAGCTTTAGAACCCATTAAAGCTCCGCTAGCAGCGCCAGATAAAGCATTACCTAAATTAAAACCACCACGATTAGCATTCTGAACATCTGCTGCATACTTAGCTTCTATGTTTCTATTACGTATTTTCCAATTTTCTATGTCATTATCTTGGAGAATACCACCAGAACCGAAATATGTATTGCCATATAATTGAGCGGTATTTAACTTCTGAGTATAATAATTGTTCATCAGATTTTCATACTGCCCAGCAGTTTGTCCAGCTATCC
Source organism: Lachnospiraceae bacterium (assembly GCA_017381055.1). Taxonomy (GTDB): domain Bacteria; phylum Bacillota; class Clostridia; order Lachnospirales; family Lachnospiraceae; genus SVEL01. The sequence continues at coordinate 11,797 of JAFOCU010000164.1, read as the reverse complement.
TAGTAGCTAAATCATTAAGCTGTCTATTATAAGTATCAGCTCCATACATAGCTCCAGAAGAACCTAGATTACCAAATCTATTACGGTTAGCTTGGTTCATGGCTTTGTAGTTAGCTAGAGCATTTCTATTGAAATCATTCCATTGAGCTTGAGTGTATTCATTAGCCTTGTCTTGAAATGCTTGTTGAACTTCTGGAGAAGTAACATCTAACTGTCCTAACATATAGTTGTATTGGTCTCTATAGGTAGGTAAGTCTTCTCTTAACCCTGTAATATATTGGGTATCTGCTAGTTGTTCATACTTTGGAGCTTTAACCTTTTTCTTTTTCATTATTTTATATCCTCTCTAGTTAAAGAATAAATTAACGCATCATAAAATTTAGGATTACCATTCTTGTCTTTATATATACAAGCTTCTTTCATTGTACCTTCATGTTTGAACCCCATATCCTTTAGGAGTTTAATTACTCCATATCCACATTGAGGAACCTCTGCAATCAATTTCTTAATGAGATAATGTTCATGTAGATATTCTCTAAAGGTCTTACATATATCTCTTGCCTTAGCTCCCCAGAATGGTCTTCTGATTGCTGTATGAATATTAACTCTAGCTATCAGTTTACCATATACTCTGGGGTTATCTAAAACAAATACTGCACAAGGTGTTTCATTTTCTTTTATTAGAAAAACGAAATCTTCCTCACACATAAGTTGTACCAAGTCCATAACACTTGTATTGTCAAAATAGGTTGTTAAATCAAATATCTTTCTTTCTTGGTCTTTGAACATCCGATAGATTTCTTTAATCTCATCTTCAAATTCTGGACTCCACTTAACTCTAATAACTTCGTACATACATTACTCCTTTTTGTTATTTACGCTAGAGTTCTCTCAAATTTTCTTCTAGCTTCTACTGCTTCTTCTTTAGTGTTGTAATAACCTAATGATATATGCTTGTTTTTATTATTATAGTAAGCTCTCCATCTTTGAGTAGCTTTATGATATCCAACTCCGGCACAGCCAGAGGTATTAGTTATCATATTACAAGTATTTTCTCTAGGTGTTACAACTCTTAAATTACTTATTCTATTATCTAAAGTATTTCTATTAATATGGTCTACTAAAAAATTAGGAGGTGGGTTTAATATATATCTATGAAGTAATATTCTTTTCTTCTTTTTGTTTACATACTTCTGTAAGTAAGCATAAGGATGTTTCCTATTACTATTTTGTATACATATTGTCCAACCTTCGCTAATTATTTTAGTATATATTTCTTTATTTAAAAGAATAATAAGTTGTCCATGTTTTGTATTCTTTATTATCTTCATTAATACGGTACCTCGGTCAGTTGAATACCATCTACTTCAAAACCATATAATTCTATACCTTGGTCTTCCGTCTCTCCGCAGAACTCAATCTGTAGAGTTTGGAAGTACTGTCGGTCTATTGGGAACCTTTTAGTTATTTGCCCCGTATTAACCCAAGTATTTTGACTATCGGGTGGTGTACTGCTAGGTGGGTTATTTATTACTGTACCTTGAGCATTTCTACTATAAGAAGCAGGATAAGTAACTCCATTTATAGTAAACTCCTCATTACCATCCCATCTACTATCGGTTAAGAACCTTACATCATCAGCATAATTATTATCCTCATAATACGGTGGTGGAACTACAACGAAACTTCCAGTATTTGTGCCAACATATTCTATAGTACCTATGTCGGGAAATACCGGTTTAGTTACATAATAGGTAGCATCTAAGCCAGCTTGGTTGTCTGCTGTACTAGGATAGAATACCCTACCAGAAACATTATAACCATCACCAGATATACTTGTTACTTTACCGTATTCATCAGTTAGGTCTGTATCGTTGTATACTGGAGTACCAACAGTCGGCTTTTCTTTATCCGAGTAAACTATAATTATATTTGGAGTATCTTCCATAGAACCTTCATCACCAGAAGAATATCTATTAAAGGTTACACCATCTATTACTATACTATTAACAGAATAAGAACTTATGGTCTTTTCCATACCGCTACGAGTATGTTTACCATTCCAAACTTCACCAGCTTCTGTATTGTTTGGGTTTCTAGTTAGGCTTGTTTGTCCGGCATACGTAGCTAGAGGAATTATATCACTACCAACCTTTGCGTAAGCACCACCTACAAAGTTTGCTCTAGTAGAAGAACCACTAGGTTTACTATTGATAAATATACAGGAACCTTTTATAACTGTAACTCCGTTTGTTCTCTCAGTAATTGTATTTACCCATTGTCCATTCTTCATTTGGCTAAAGAACTTCTCTGGGTAGTTACCGCTATAATAAACTCTATCTTGAATACCGCTAGCTTGAGCTTCTTCTATACTAGCTAAAAGGTCTGGGGCTATTTTAAATTGAACAGTATTAAGAGTTATACCTACAAAGGTTGTTTTAATTTCTACGTTTACAATAGCCTTAGAAGTATCTATAGTTGTAGGATTAGTTCTTGTTATCCAAGCTTTTATATTAGGGTCTTGTGTACTTTGATAGCAAATATATCTAGGTAATGTTGGAGTATATTTAAAAGCAAATCTAGTTCCTGTACCCCATACTGCCCTATCGAAATTACTAGCACTACCTTCATCTTCATAAGCTAATGCACCAGCAGCAGTAGCACCTTGTAGAGATATTGGAATATATTCTGGAAGACTTCCAGTATATTCATGTAAGAAAGTTGTATTTTGCAAAGGAGACTCAAACCCATAATATGTTTTACTATCATCTCCCGTATAACTATATACTCTAAAGGTATCTATATAATCTGGGTTTAAATCATCTGTAAGAACTGCTGCATCCCAAAATAAAGAACTAACTTGATTGCTAGTATTAGTTATTGTTCTTTGTTTATAATCCTCAATACCATCCCTTCTATTTCTTATATAGAAGTTATTGGTACCTTCTTGAGACATCTTAACTCTGAACTCTCTAGTAGTTGTCCAGTTAGTAGCTCCTCCCCAAATAAACCAAGGTGATTTCCAAGAGAAGTTTATTGGTTGTCCATCAAAGCTTGTTCCTCTAAATTCCTCGAATATCTTACCATCTGCTGTACCTACATAAACTTTATTATCAAATTCAAAAGCAGTTGTAACTCTTTGAGGTATTCTTCTATGGAGCCAAGACTTTGTTTGTAAGTCTAGGATATAACAGTTATTACTTCCTTCTTCTCCTATCATTGGGAGATAGAACATTATGTATTTCTTATAAGGATGATATACTGCATATATCTCATCTAAAGCATAGTTGTTAAGATTAAGGAACGTATCTCTTATCTTTGTACTAGCCTCAGCACCTTGGCTAATAGCAGAATATATTGTTCTTTGTATCATAGGATAAATACCACCTACGGTAGAACAATAAGTATAATAACCGTTATTAGCTTTTACAAAGCCACTCTGGTTATCACAAGTATATTCTGAATAGCTTTGAACATTCCATTGAGTAGCATCTGAATTACTTGTATCTATAAGGTATGTATGTTCTCTCTTATGACATACAATATATTTATCCCAAGTACCTATTGCTGTAATATCTGAGGTATCTTCCCAGAACTCTGCAAAGTAACCAGCATCATAGCTACTTGCATCACCGCCTTCAAAGGCATTATGTATATTACCTAAGTCGGAATATATTAAGTAGGCTGCTGTTTGTTCACCTTCTATTGTAGCACCTACCCAAATTCTACCTTGATGAGATTGAACCACTTTTGGTATAAAGCTTATAATTGTTTCTGTTGTAGAATTATTTCCATCACTCACTACAGATTTATAAGTACAATATATCTTAGTAAAATCAGTTATAAATAAATTGGCAGTAATAGTAGAGGCAGCCGTTGTGACTTTAAACGTATCTTTATTTGGGTTTGTTATCCATTGAGAGGGGTCTTGTGGGTCTTTTATTTTTTCTGGTTGGACTTCTTCTACTTCATATTCGATATTATTTATAGTTATTAAGTCGCCTTTACCTAAAATATCTTCCGAACAATTTACTAAATTGCTTCCATAACTATTAATAGATATTGTGGTAGTACCATCTGTAGTTACTTGTGCTAAAGCAAGTTCTGAACTTCTATCTTTTCTATAGTAAATTAAGTAGTTGTTTGATGGACTTGCTGCTACAACACCATTAGCATAACCACACATTGTTATACCGTTACCATCAGCCTCAAAACTAATTAATGTAGTAAATGTATCTGTAAACGGATTATACTCGTATAAGCTCTGAGCATCAGCCACAATCATATATCGTTTATCACCTTTAATATATTCATAACCGAAGTTTATACGATTGGTCTCATAATCATTACTAATGGAATTTGAACTATTAAGTCCAACATTTCCATTCATTGTACGAATACCAGATAACTTAAAGTATTCTACATTTACCATATCGGGAGACTCAGTACGGTTAGGAGTAGCATTAATAGTTGCCATTGTATTTACCGTATTAAGTCCACCAGTTAAATTAAAATATGATAAGGTTTTACCAGCCATTACATTTGTCCTTTTGAAGTTTGTGTTCCTATTTGCCAAGCACCATAAAGAGTTCTAACTATAGAGGGAGTACCACCTTCTATATGTAATCCACTAGGATAATCTTCCGATTGAATACAGTTCTCTCTCATAGCTCTGTAAGCTTCTCTATATTTTCTTTCGTAGTATTGAGACTTAGGGTCTCCGTCATTTGCTCTCCAATCAGCACATACTCTCCAAACTAATATACTTCTATATTTGTTAGGGATAATTGGAGTATCACAGTAATATTCCATTTCTGCTTTACCTACCCCATTCTTATCTTTAGCGAAGTTATCAGTATATAAATGTACGTTTAATTGGACACCATCTCTACTAGGAATAGGGAAAAATCTAATTCTTTCATTATCCATCCAATATTGAACAGGGTCTCCAGTAGTATAGTCTGGATAATATTTATGTTCATCTACGAAACTAAGAACGATATTCTCATCATTCCTTTTAATCCAACGGATAAAGCCATTAGGTCTATCATATTCGGATTGTCCGGCTATTGTAACAATAGGTTCATCTACTTCCCTAAATTGCCAATTAGCATTTTCGTTATTACAAATAGTATATAATGCTCTGTTGAGTTCTTTCTTAACCCTCCTTCCTTCTGTTAGGTTTTCAAGTTCATCAAAGCTGTCTACTTGCTCATAATAGAGTTCATCAAGTATTTCATTACATAAATCAAAAAAGTTTTTATTCTTACTAGACATCTGTCTCTCCTATTTAATTTTCCAATCTAAGAGCTAAGGGGATTTCTCCCCCTAGCGATAGTTTATGATACTGTTTTAGTAGGAACTGCTTCGGTTGGGTTGGTTGCTGGTAATGCACCACGAACGATACATTCAGGATGAACAACCTTAATACCATAGAGGTTAATAACCTTCATTAAATCTCTAAAGCAGAATGGGTCTCTAGAACCTTCAACTTTATTAAGTTGTTCAGCTATAGTAATAGCATTTCTAGTACCAGCAATAAACGGCATTACAGTTGGAGCATTTTCATCTTTGGCATATTCTACTAAGTTCTTAGTTACAACTATATCTAAGCCAGCAACTCTTTCTACTCTACCATCTTTAACAACTACGTCAGCCATTTCAACTGAACGACCACCTACTCTGTAAGAAGACATAATAAGTGTATGCATAGCTGGAGTTACAAGAATAACCGCTCTTTCATCTCTGGTTTCTTCGGAAAGCGGAGAATAAGAGTAAGTACCATCAGCACCAATAGCACCACTCATAATTAAATCTTCTTTAATCTTCAATAAGAAAGTGAAGATATTCTGAGAGTTTACGTCATAACCACCATTAGCTTGAGAGAACGGAGCTGCTAAAGTTCCATATTCACCAGCAAGAGGGTGATTACTTGGAGTATATTCTGGGTCTGTAGTTGCAGAAGCACTTGGGTTATAAGTAAATACTTCATCAATCAATTCAATATCTTTAGCTTCTTTCATAGCTTGACCATAAGCATTAGCTTGTGCATCCAACCAACCTTTAAATTGAGTTTGAGCTTTTTGAACATCATCAATAGCTACAGCAAAAGTCTGAACTTTATTGATAACCAAATCAAGAGCTTCTGGAGCAAAAGAATGGAATACAGGGCATACCCCTAACCCACCTTTAGCAGAAGTAGATTGAACCAAACTTCTATCAGGTTTATCAGGAATAACTATTCTAACTTTATCACCTTGTTTTGAAATTTCACCTTCAAAGTTTCTATTAGTTAAGTTATCTGTTACTGCTTGTCCAGTAGCACCTAATACTAATGCCAACTTTTTCTCGAATATTACAGGAATTGCACCGTTTTGATTATTTAATTCCGTTCTAAATGTTTCATTATTACCATGCGGATTATTAATATTTGCCATTTTAAAGTTTCTCCTTTTAAGTTAAAAATTACTAACCTAGAAAGAGATTATCAATTTCAGCTTTATGAGCTTTATAAGTAGCTGCATCCATATTTTTAATATCTTCAAGTGTAAAAGGTTTATTCTCCACTACTGGAGTTGATTGAGATTGCTGAGATATTGTATTATTGTTTAATACCTTAGCTGGGTCTACCTTAGCTTTCTCATTAAGAGCAGCTTGTCTACCCATCTCATAAGCTTCTTGAGCTATACTCAATCCGCTTTTAACTATTCCATCTATATCGTCTGGGGTTGCACCAGCATCAATATATTCTTTAACCACTCTGCTAATTGCTGGGGAAGCATCAAAGACTTGTTTGTTTCTTTCAAAAGCAGCACTAAACTCTCTTTGTTGAACGAAAGTTTCTACCTCTTGTCTCTTAGCTTCTATTTGATTATTTAACCCTTCAAGCTTATAACGAAGTTCATAAAACTTTTGAGGGTCTTTTTCTAGCAACTCTTTACCACTAGCATCTATTTTATCAGGTCTATAATCCACTCCGTACTGATTACATAATCTAATGTACTCTTGCTGTGCTTGATTTTCGACTATAGCTAGTTGCTGTTGTGCAGAGAAAATTTGGTTATCTTGGATAGTATCCTTAACACCTAACCTATCTTTTAAATCTGATATCTCTTTCTCTTTTACTTCGTACTCAGCCAATCGGTCTAATTTCTTTTGGATTTCATCTGAGACCTTTGGTTCGCCTTCTACAGAGCTTTTATCTTCTGTAGGAGTACTTGTACCATCTGACTCACTAACTTGCGTTGTAGAGCCTTCTGGTTGGCTATCTGTTTCTGTAACAACTTGATTGTTTTCTGTACTTACTTGTTGTGTATCAGTTTTACTTTCATCTACCTCAGTAGCTGGAGTTGATACTTGCTCAACGTTAGTAGTTACATTGTCTTGTGGTTCCATAAATAATTCTCCTTACTTAAATATTTCATCATGTGCTGCTCTTACCATATCTAGGTTTTTCATAAATACGTCTACCGCATCTTGATAACCTACTAAATAGTCTCGGTTAATTGCCGAGCTACTGCGAGTAGCCAACAGTAAATCTTTAAGTATGATGTCTTTACATTTTTCAAATAGTTCTTCTCTACCATTAAGTAGTTCGCTGAAACACTCATACTTTTTTAGAACTTCCTTAGCCTTTTCTATGGCATAATCCTCGGTTTCTGTCGAGTCTCGTTTAAGAAAGTTCTGGATAGTTTCATAATTGAACACTATTGAATACCTCCTTGTTGATTTTGTAGTAACTGTTGTATATATTGTTGTCCAATATTACCCATGTTATCGTTTATATATTGTCTTACGTCTTGCTGGAACTGAGGAACATTCTCATCTGATATTCCCATCTGCTGAGCTATCTGTCTTAACTGCTGGTTTCCGTCAAGCATTTCTACTATCTGGGAAGTACCTTGGACATTCATTCTATTTAATGCCCATACTAAGAACTGTGCTGCATCTACAGGACTCATTATCTGAGCTAAGCTCTGAACTGCGGGAAGTCCTAAGATTGTGAATATCTTTTGAGTTTCTGCTTCTCTTTCTACAGCGGATTGAGAACCTCCTATAATAAACTTGTATCTTCCACTTCTTACTGCTTCATCTACCTCTCTATAAATACCATCTTCGGTCTTTACTTGGAGGTCTCTGTTATCGAATACCTTTTTAAATAAAGCATATTTTCTAACGAGCGGATAGAGTATTCTGTGCGAGAACTTGTAAGCCTCTCTCGCCATTCTCATAGAAGCTCCGCTATGTATGTAGCTCGCTTCTGCTGCGGTTCTTACCGAACCATCTTGGCTACCTTGCATATATTGCGTAATACCGGTAGCATTTTCTATTTTGTTTCTAGTAAAGTCTAATAAGTTATATCCGTTAAAACCACCAGAGAAGTCTAGTTTCTCGGGTCTCTGACCTTCGTTAATAAAGGTTTCATATTCTATTGGTCTACCAGCCTCAACCTTGATAGAAGGTTTAAATGCACCTTTAGGAGCTAGGAACGGAGGATTAACAACTAAGTAATAACACTTAACCATTAAGTCCATAACCATATTCTCTACATCATTTAAGATTGCTGGTATCTTTAACGGAGATTGACCTCTGCCCGTATCGGGTCTTCTCATGTAAGCATCCCATACATAAGGCGATTGAGGTTTGTCAGACTCTTTGAATTGTGATAAGAATTGTCCAGCTATTACCGTAGCCTCTACCCTTCTTATACATTCTCCGTCTGGCATTATATAGGTTCCTTCAAACTCAAGGACTTCTACTGTATTACCGTAAACTATAGTATCTGAGTTCATCTTCTCACTTAATGATTTAGTTTTATCTTTATGATTATAAACTAATTCTCTAAGCTTTTTCTTTTCCTCAGAAGTAAGATTATAGTTTTGATTAGCTAATATCTTTTCTAACGGAACGAAGTCTCTATATATCTTACGGCAATTATTCCAATCATCTACTTGAGATTTATCGAAGAATAGGCTATGAGGGTCTATGTTCTTTGCCTCAACGCATTCAAAGATTGGAACATCTTCTCTAACCTTAACCTTCTCGGAAATAATCTCTCCGGTTTCCTCGTCTACATATTCATTAACTACGTCTGTAGTCTTTTGGTAAACTTCTTCTTTCCATTGAATGTATAGAGCAGCTTCACCTTTAATCGCCCAATCTATATTACACTTATCAATCTCTTTCAAAAGATTTATGTTGTACCAATCGTATATCAATGAGGCTTTATAAGTAGAGGCTAATTGATTACTAGCAAAGTCTAAACCTTCAATATCTACGATAGCTCCGTAATCGGGATAGCATGCTCTTTGAATAGCGGATGTATAAGTTTGGTATTGTTCATATAAGTCTGGAACTTTATCCATCTTATCTGGGTCAGTATCGGGATATATCTTTTTAAGTATATCTGCGGTCTCTACCCTAGAGGGTTCTAAATCTTTGTACCACTCTTTCAACATACTCTTAATGTCGGAACAGATAGCCTCTCTCTTATCTGGAGTTAGAGATACTTTCTTGTTCTCTTTGTAGTAATAGGTAGTCAATGTTCTTCTCCTATATTAATCGCTTATCATATTTACCACCGAATATATCTGTACCAATATCTTGGTCTTTGTAGTTTTGCCATTCGCTTACATATTTAGCTCTGTGATATAAACAAACTAAATAGCTAACAGCATCTATAGGGTGGATTAGGTATTTCTTCTGAGGGTCAGACCTTAATGCTCCGGTACTCGGTACCTTTGGTTTTGATGTACCCTCTATAATTTCTACATTCTCAAAGTTATGTATCAACCATTTACATTGTGGATGAACTTTAATATGGTGTTTACCTTGAGGGTCTTGCATCCAAGCATTGAATTGATTTATTCTCCATTCTATACTCGGGTTTTTGTTAAGTATTTCTAGTCGGTGATTATAGAAACCTTCTTGAGATAATACCATTCTCATTATATCATAGTTACTTCCGGTTGTTGTCCTGTTCTTACCAGAAGCATCACCGTTTATTATAATCTCATGGTTCTTATACCCCTTGAGGGTATCACAGACTATATGAGCTACACTCTGTGTATCTGTATTTTGTTCTACAAACTCATAGAGTATATAAGTTTGGTCTCCGTAGTCTTGGCATATATACCAACACATAGGGTCTATATTGAAGTCACAAGTAAGATGGATAGGATGTTGTGGATTAATCTTTAATGTCTCATCTACTTGGACATCTGGGTTGAAACCCTTTATGGCGAGCATACTCTCGCTCTCATCATCTTTACCTAAAACATTTATCTCGAAATATTCTTTAGAGGAATTGTTTTTAAGGTTTTCAATAAAGTCTTTAGGTAGGTGTATATTTTCTGTTGTAGGAGCTATTACCCTACGAAAGTTAGGTTGGGGGTTCTTTTTAAATTTATCGTATATCCAACCTTTAGTAGCTTGCGGGTTTGTATGTCCAAATATCTGCCATATCCATTTATCTCCCCATTCTGGTCTAGGAGCTTTACGGATACGAGAAAGTAACATTAAGAAACTAGCTTCCGATATTTGAGACATCTCCTCAATTTCGCACCAATGCTTGTCTATTGACTTAATATCTTCTGGGTCTTCAAAATGTTTAAATAAAATAGTTGAACCGTTAGCTAAAGTTAAAGTTTGTTTCTTCTCATTCCAATCGTAGTTATAACCTAGATTATCTAAATGCTCTTTATACTTAGGTAAAGTTGTTTGACTTAGTAATGCGTATGTTGCAGCGCCAACTAAGCCTTCGCTCTTTGGATATTTCAGAGCAATAAGTAAACCTTTTAAAGAACCGCTGAATGTTTTACCGCTCCCGTAACCATTCAACCACCTTGATATATACTTACATATTGTGTCATAGGCTCTATATCTGGTGGAATTTCAATAAATTTACGTTGAGCTGGGAGTAATGTAATTTCATATCTAGGCATTGGGCATCACCCCCTCAGTTGGAAAGTATTTTCTTTCCGCTTCTAATCTACATTCTACTGCTTTATTAAAATCTTTAAACCAACCGAGATTAATCATTTTACCATTAACTCTTATATGAGCTACCCATAACTTATCTCGTTTACAATAACTAACTCCTACTTTACCAGATGTGTTATGTCTTTGGTTTTGATTGTTTTGAAATTGAGTACAGACTCTAAGGTTACACCTCCTGTTATCCAAAGGATTATGATTTATGTGGTCTACTGTCATACCTTTAGATGGTTGCATAATATATCTATGTAATAATCTACTACCGCCTCTGCTCGGCTTTTTAGTAAATGCTACATAGAAGTTTTTAATTGTCTTATCATAAGTTAAAGATAAAGAATAATTTTCGTTTATAACTGCTTTGTAATCTTCTTCATCAAGTAAGACAATTTTCTGTCCATACTTCTTTGAGTTTATTATATATTCCATTCAAATTATCCTTCCAAAATAAAATGACCCCCAGAGAAGGACTCTGACCCTCAACATTCCTTTACAGGCTGTTCTGTGATTGAACTATCTGGGGATGTATATACCCCGAAGGGTTTGTGGAGCCTGTTTTAACTCTAAACAGGACTAAAACATCAAAACCTCTTATTCCACATTTGAACCAGAGCCTTACCTAGAATTATCTCTGGAACAGTCTCAACCATAGAAAGTGTATACCCCCACTCCTCTATGTAGCTGTCGTATCCTTCTCTAAATCTTTTCTTCATCTAAATTGTTTATAATTAGATTAATAGGTTCGACTTGTATTTGTTTTAAGTCTATACCGTTTGCTTCGGCTATCTTGCCTAGAATTTCTGTA
>JAFOCU010000163.1 GCA_017381055.1 Lachnospiraceae bacterium | reverse complement strand
CAATAACCGCCTTCACTAAGATACTTGTTTAAGCGTACACCCTCTGTATTCACTTTTCCAAATCTTGTCTCAGCCATTTTTGCTCTCCTTCTAACATATAACTAATCTATATTTTATCTAAATTATCATCTATTTGCAACCATAAACCTACCTATATATATGCAAAAAAGAGAAGTTCTAAGAACTTCTCTTTTATATGTTAATAAAACTTATTAAGCAAGCTTAGACTTTGCAACTTCTGCAAGCTTTGTGAATGCAGCTGCATCATTTACTGCCATCTCAGATAACATCTTTCTGTTCATCTCAACACCAGCTAACTTTAAGCCGTACATGAACTTGCTGTATGATAAACCGTTCATTCTTGCTGCAGCGTTGATTCTTGCGATCCATAACTGTCTGAACTGTCTCTTTCTCTCTTTTCTACCAGCATAAGCGCTTGTTAAAGCTCTCATAACTGACTGCTTAGCTATTCTGTACTGCTTAGATCTAGCACCTCTATAACCTTTTGCTAACTTTAATGTTCTATTATGCTTCTTTCTAGCGTTCATACCGCCTTTAATTCTTGCCATCTTAGTATTCCTCCTAAAAAATCAATATCTTGTTACTGTTAATAGTTTAGAGATATGGTAAAATCTTCTTCATTACCTTTGCGTTTGATGCATCAGTTACTGTAGACTGTCTTAAGTTTCTCTTTCTCTTTGTTGACTTCTTTGTAAGGATGTGGCTCTTGTAAGCCTTCATTCTCTTTAACTTACCTGTACCTGTCTTCTTAAAACGCTTAGCTGCTGCTTTACTTGTCTTGATCTTTGGCATTGTAATATCCTCCTTAAAACTACATAATATTTTAACTATTTTTTCTCAGTTAAAACCATCATCATGCTCTTACCTTCTAGCTTAGCTGGTTTCTCGATAGTCGCTACGTCCATAAGCTGCTCAGCAAAATTATCAAGGATAACCTTACCACTCTGCATATGTGCCATCTCACGACCTCTGAAACGTAATGTAACCTTAACTTTGTCTCCCTTTGTAAGGAACTTTCTAGCCTGGTTAACTTTTGTCTTTAAATCATTCTCTTCAATATTAGGTGACAAACGGACTTCTTTAACGTCTACAACCTTCTGCTTCTTCTTAGCTTCCTTCTCTTTTCTTGCAAGCTCATACTTGTACTTACCGTAATTGATAATCTTGCAAACAGGTGGCTTAGCTGTTGGTGCAATCTTTACCAAATCAAGCTCTGCTTCTTTAGCAAGCTTCATGGCATCCTTTGCAGACATAATACCTAACTGTTCTCCGTCTTCTCCAATCAAACGAATTTCCTTGTCTCTGATCTGTTCGTTAATCATTAATTCGCTAATAGTGGTACACCTCCTAATTAAAATGAACGAATCAAAGTTACTTAGTAACTTTGATTATAAAAAAAGTGGATAGCAAGCTATCCACTAATAATACACACAATAAGTCTTCTGACTAATTTAAAAGTATTAAACACCATGTAGTATAAATTCGACCTAAGTCCTTAACCCATGGGTGAGAGTGGATACTCTGCTTCTTAACTCGTTGCCTTTAGCAACTCACATAGTCTACCACAGTAGTCTCTCCTTGTCAACACTTTTTCATAATATTATTTGTTTACTACTTATTCTCCTTAGGTACAAAACTTGCACACTCTGTCTCATCCATTGTTCCAGCATTACCACCTGCTATGCCTATGTGCTCAGCCTTACACATATTTCCTTCATTAAACACACACTTAGTAGCTGAACATGCAACTGATAAGCTTGTCTTAGCGCGCTTGCCACAAGCATTCATCATCTGACCACTAGCTCTTAGCTGATAATTTCCACAAGCTGTATCATCAGAATAATCTGCGCTCTTTCCTTCTACCTTGATAGAATCAAGACTACACTTGTTTTCTTCGTTGTGCATACATGACTTAACACTACAATCCAAAATCGGCATATATATGTCCTCCTTTTTTTCAGGTTTAACCTGTACATATATATAAT
>JAFOCU010000162.1 GCA_017381055.1 Lachnospiraceae bacterium | reverse complement strand
TCAGCATATGCTGTCTTTGCCTCAATAAGCTCATCATCATCTCTTAATGTAATAGCTATAAGACCTGTTTTTCTCATGTTCTTGTATTCATCAAGAGGTGTTCTCTTAACTGTACCATTTTTTGTAGCCATTACAATATACTTATTCTCCGTATATTCCTTGATAGGAAGCATTGCGCTAATCTTTTCACCTGGCTGTAACTGAATAAGATTAATTATAGCTGTTCCTCTAGCAGTTCTTCCTGCTTCTGGAATTTCATACGCCTTTAGTCTATATGCTCTTCCCATATTTGTTATAAACATAATATAGTTATGAGTTGTAGTCATAAGTAAATCAGTTGTATAGTCATCTGCTATTGTCTGAATTCCCTTAATTCCTTTTCCTCCATGGTGCTGAGCCTTGAAGTTATCTACAGTCATTCTCTTGATATATCCAAGATTTGTCATAGCGATAACTGTATTCTCATTTGGAATTAAGTCTTCCATAGTAATATCAAACTCATCATATCCAATTGATGTTCTTCTATCATCACCATACTTATCTGAAATTACTAATATTTCTTCTCTAATTACTCCAAGAAGTTTCTTCTCATCACTAAGAATTCCCTTTAAGTAATCTATTGTTTTCATGAGCTCTGCATATTCTGCTTCTAAGTCTTCTCTAGCTAAGCCTGTCAATGTACGAAGTCTCATATCTACAATAGCCTGAGCTTGAACTTCTGTTAATTCAAATCTTTCACATAATGCATTCTTTGCATCCTGTGTTGTTCTTGATCCACGAATTATTTTAATAACTTCATCAATATTATCAAGTGCTATAAGAAGTCCTTTTAATATATGAGCTCTCTCTTCAGCCTTATTTAAATCATACTGTGTTCTTCTTGTAACTACATCCTTCTGATGAAGAAGGTAATTATCAAGCATATCACAAAGATTTAATACCTTAGGTTCTCCATTTACAAGAGCAAGCATAATTACACCAAATGTATCCTGAAGCTGAGTATGTTTATATAAATGATTAAGTATTACATTTGGATTAACATCTCTACGAAGCTCAATTACAATTCTCATTCCGTCCTTGTTAGACTCATCTCTAAGAGCTGTAATTCCATCTATCTTCTTATCTTTAACTAATTCTGCTATTTTCTCAATAAGTCTAGCCTTATTTACCATATATGGAAGCTCAGTAACAATAATTCTATTCTTACCATTATCCATTGGCTCGATATTGGTAATAGCACGAACTCTTACTTTACCTCTACCTGTTCTATATGCCTCTTCTATTCCTCGAGTACCTAATATTTCTCCTCCTGTTGGGAAATCTGGTCCCTTAACAATCTGAAGAATCTCTTCAATAGTTGTTGCCCTGTCTTCTTCTATTGAATTATCTATTATCTTTACTACTGCAGCTATAACCTCTCTTAAGTTATGAGGTGGAATATTTGTAGCCATACCAACAGCAATACCATTTGTTCCATTTACTAAAAGGTTAGGAAATCTAGCTGGTAATACAGTTGGCTCCTTTTCTGTCTCATCAAAGTTTGGAATAAAATCTACTGTGTTTTTATTAATATCAGCAAGCATCTCCATTGAAAGCTTTGATAATCTTGCTTCTGTATATCGCATAGCAGCAGCGCCATCTCCGTCCACAGAACCAAAGTTTCCATGTCCATCTACAAGAACACAACGTGTTGACCACTCCTGTGCCATATTAACTAACGCACCATAAATAGAGCTATCTCCATGTGGATGGTACTTACCCATTGTATCACCGACGATACGAGCACACTTACGATGTGGCTTATCTGGACCATTATTAAGCTCTATCATAGAGAATAATATTCTTCTTTGAACTGGCTTAAGACCATCTCTTACATCAGGTAATGCACGAGCTGCAATAACACTCATGGCATAATCTATGTATGATTTTTCCATTGTATCTTTTAAATCCACTTCATGGATTTTATCAAAGATATGTTCATCCATATTTATAATTTCCTTTCTGATTTCTGATTAATTCTTTCGGATTCATCGGATTGTTATATACTTCACACTCTCACAATCCTTAACATTATTTGATTCCTAAATGTCTAAGTTCTGTACAAACTTAGCATTTGCTTCAATAAATTCTCTTCTAGGTTCTACCTGATCACCCATAAGTGTTGTAAATGTAAGATCTATTTCTGACTGCATTGTATCATCAATCATAATCTTCTTTAAAATTCTTGTCTTAGGATCCATTGTTGTCTCCCATAACTGATCTGCATCCATTTCTCCAAGACCTTTGTAACGCTGAATCTTATTATTTCCATCTCTACCAATTTCTGTAAGAATAGAATTTAATTCTTCATCACTATATGCATACCATACCTTTTTATTCTTAGCTATCTGATAAAGAGGTGGTGTTGCAAGATATACATATCCCTGCTTAATAAGATCTGGCATAAATCTATAAATAAATGTTAAAAGTAATGTTGCAATATGAGCACCGTCTACATCGGCATCAGTCATAATAATAATCTTATGATATCTTAACTTAGAAATATCAAAATCATCATAGATGCCTGTACCAAAGGCTGTAATCATAGCTTTAATTTCTTCATTTCCAAGTACTCTATCTATTCTAGCCTTTTCAACATTTAATATCTTTCCTCTAAGTGGAAGAATGGCCTGAGTAGCTCTATCTCTTGCTGTCTTAGCAGAACCACCAGCGGAATCTCCCTCTACTATGTAAATTTCACAATTAGCTGGATTTTTATCTGAACAATCCGCAAGCTTACCTGGAAGACCATTATCCTCAAGTGCAGACTTAGTCTTTCTTGTAAGATCTCTAGCCTTTCTAGCTGCCTCTCTTGCACGCTGAGCTAAGATAGACTTTTCACAAATTGTTCTAGCAACTGAAGGATTCTGCTCAAGGAAATATGTAAGCTGCTCACTTACAGTATTTTCTACAGCTGCTCTTGCTTCAGAATTTCCAAGCTTCTGCTTTGTCTGTCCTTCAAACTGTGGCTCACCAATCTTAACACTAATAATTGCTGTAAGACCTTCTCTTATATCTTCACCTGAAAGATTTTGCTCTGTATCTTTAAGAAGCTTCTTACTTCTTGCATAATCATTAAATGTCTTTGTAAGAGCTCTTCTAAATCCTTCAAGATGTGTACCACCTTCTGGAGTAACAATATTATTAACAAAGCTATATACATTTTCTGTATAACCATCATTATGCTGTAATGAAACCTCAACATATACATCATTGTGAGTTCCTTCACAATATATAACACTATCATATAAAGGTGTCTTTCCTTTGTTTAAGTAAGTAACAAATTCCTTAATACCACCTTCATAATGGAATGTTTTTTCTATCTTTTCTTCTCTGTCATCTCTAAGAATAATCTTTATTCCTTTTGTTAAGAATGCAGTTTCTCTAAGACGTGTTTTTAAGATATTATAATCGTATACAGTATCTTCAAATATTTCTGGATCTGGTAAGAATGTAACCTCTGTACCTGTTACCTCAGGATCACATTGACCAATTACCTTCAAATCATTCATAATTTTTCCACGTTCATAACGCTGGAAATAAATATTTCCACCATTGTAAACCTTTACTTCAAGCCATGTAGATAAAGCATTAACAACTGATGCACCTACTCCATGAAGACCACCTGATACTTTATAGGCTCCTCCACCAAATTTTCCACCTGCATGAAGAACAGTAAATACTACTTCTACTGCTGGTCTACCTGTTTTTGTATTAATCTGAACAGGAATTCCTCGACCATTATCCTTTACAGTAATTGAATTATCTGAATTAATCTGAACATCAATGGTATTACAAAAACCTGCAAGAGCTTCGTCTACTGAGTTATCCACTATCTCATATACAAGATGATGTAAACCTCTTGATGAAGTACTTCCTATGTACATACCAGGTCTTTTTCTTACAGCTTCAAGACCCTCTAATATCTGAATCTGATCTCCACCGTAATTTTCTTTACTATTGTCTACCATTTTGACTCCTTTCTACTGTTCCTTCTACAACCTTGTAAATGTTGTCTATATTAAATCTGTTTTCAACAAATTCATCTAAACCTGTACAGGTAATTATAGTCTGCACATTATAAAGATTACCAAGAAGATGTCTCTGTCTGTTACTATCTAGCTCTGATAAAACATCATCAAGCAATAATATTGGTGTATCCTTGATTATGCTCTTTACTAGTTCTATCTCTGACAATTTAAGTGAAAGTGCAGCTGTTCTTTGTTGACCCTGACTTCCAAACTTTCTAATGTCGATTTTTTTATTTAAAAAGCTAATGTCATCTCTATGAGGACCAACTGATGTTGTTTTTAGCTTTAAATCTTTATCTCTGCTTCTAACGAGCTCTTCATAAATATTATTTCCGGTAATATTTGGTTCATACCTAACTATTAGTTCTTCTTTACCGTTTGTTATATTTCTATGTATTCCGTAGATTATTTCATTTATCTCATCAATAAATTGATTTCTTCTTGTAATAATCTTCGCTCCATAATCTGCTAGTTGCATATCCCATATATCCAATGTAGATACCAACTCTTTATCATAATTAAATCCTAAATCTCTAAGTAATTTATTTCTTTGATTCACAATTTTATTATAATTAACAAGGTTATGCACATATATTTTATCTAACTGACATAATTCTAAATCTATAAATCTTCTTCTTTCAGCAGGACCATTTTTTATAATATTTAAATCCTCTGGCGAGAAGAATACAACATTTAGAACTCCAAATAGTTCACTGGCTTTTCTTATAGGAATTCCATTTATGGCTATTCCTTTAGATTTATTTTTCTTAATGTGTATATCAATTCTTATAGGCACATCTTTTTTCATAACTGTGGCCTTTATATGAGCTTCATCTTTTTCAAAATTAATTATCTCTCTATCTTTACTTCCCCTATGTGACTTAGTTGTACTAGCCACATAGATAGATTCTAATATATTAGTTTTTCCTTGAGCATTATTCCCATAGAGAATATTAGTTCCTCTTTCAAACTCAATAGATAAGTTATCATAATTTCTGTAATTGTTAAGTTCTAAAGATTTAATATACATCCTTCACCAGCTTTATTTTACTATTTTTATTTCATCTCTATCAAATGTAACTATATCTCCATCATAAAGCTTCTTGCCTCTCTGAGTTTCAGTTACACCATTAACCTTAACTTCACCATTCTGAATTACAATTTTGGCTTCTACACCTGATTCTACTAAACCAGCAGCCTTTAAAGCTTGACCTAATTTAATAAAATCATCTCTTAAAACTATCTCTTCCATGATGCCTCCATCTTACATTCCATTAAAGTTTACAGGTAAAATTAAATATACATATTTTTCTTCAGCATCCTTGATGAAACATGGAGCCTTAGGATTAACAAGATAAATATTTATCTCTTCATCATCAATTACCTTAAGTGCATCTATAAGGAATCTTGGATTAAATCCAATCATTATATCCTTACCATCTTTAACTATATCAATATTTTCATTCATAGTACCAACTACAGATGTAATCTTAAGCTCTAAATCACCATCTGTAATATTAATAATAATTGGTTTCTTATCTCCTTCCTTAACAAGAAGAGTAGCTCTATCAATACAATTTAAAAATTCCTTTTTGTTAATTGAAATCTTTGTTTCATAATCACTTGAAAGCATTTGATTAATATTAAAATACTTTCCTTCAATCAATCTAGAAACAACTACTGTCTTATCAAACTCAAATACTATATGATTAGATGTGAAGAATATTCTTACTTCATCCTCTGTTCCACCAGATAAAATCTTACTGATTTCATTTAATGTCTTACCTGGAACAATTACACTTATATCATCAAATGAATCTTTAAGTTCAATCTTTCTAATAGATATTCTATGACCATCTAATGAAACAACCTTTAATTCATTGCCAGTAACTTCAAAAAGTTCACCTGTCATAATTTTATTTGTATCATTATCTGCAATCGAGAATATAGTCTGTCTAATAACTTCTTTTAATGTAAACTGTGAAAGATATATAAATTTATTCTTTTCTATCATTGGTAGATAAGAGAAATCCTCTCCTGATTTACCTGCAATAGTAAATACTGCCTTTTCACATGTAATAGTTGTTCTATAGTTTTCATCTGTTTCAATAGATACTTCGTTATCAGGAAGCTTTCTAACAATTTCAGAGAAGATTTTAGCATCAAGAGCAACAACACCCTTTGATATAATGTCACCTTCAATTTTAGTTTCTATTCCTAACTCCATATCGTTAGCAGTAAATTTAATTTCATTTGTAGTAGCGTCTATAAGAATACATTCTAATATCGCCATAGTTGTTTTAGAAGGAACAGCCTTCATAACAATATTAACTCCCTGTACTAAGTTAGCCTTTGAACATATAAGCTTCATCTTAAACTCCTTTCGTTGTCCTGATCAATGTGAAATAGAGTTAATCACATTTTGTGTGGACCATATATAAATATATAATTATATTTTCTAATAGTATTAATATTATAGGGTGTGAAAATGTTTATAACCTCTGAAAGCCTTATAAATAAAGGATTTGAGGAGTTGAAATTCTATGTTGATAATTAAAATTAACTATCTAATAACTCTAAAGTTATAAACATCACATATTTTATGAAATAAGTTAATCCTAAATAACCCACAATAATAAATAGTATAAAGTAGATTAAATGTGGATTAAAAATCCTTTAAAGTGGATAACTATAATAGTAAAAATTGACACTGTGTAATGAGTTTCTTCCTATTATAATGTATATTAATTAGGTTTAATTTTCTTAATCAATATATCAACTGTGTTCTTAGTAGATTCATTACAGTCAATTTCATTGGATATCTTATCGATAGCATACATAACTGTTGTGTGATCTTTTTTATGAAGAGCAGCACTTATAGTTTGTAATGAACTGTCTGTAAGAGTTCTAATTAAATACATAGCAATCTGTCTTGGATGAGATATATTGTGGCTCTTCTTTCTAGAAACAATATCGGCAGGAGATATATTAAAATGTTCTGCTACGATATTGATAATAGCCTTAGGAGTTATTTCCTTATTAACATCTGGGGAAATAATATCCTTAAGAACCTCTTTTGCAAATTCTACATCAACAGGTTTCTTTGAAACCCTTGAGAAGGCAACTATCTTAGTGAGTGCTCCTTCTAATTCTCTAATATTAGATTTAATATTAGAAGCAATGTATTTAATAATATCTTCATTTATATTATAACCCTCTGACTCAGCTTTCTTAGAAAGGATAGCCATACGAGTTTCATAATCTGGTGCAGATATATCTACTGTAAGACCCATTTCAAAACGAGACTTTAATCTATCTTCTAATGTAGTAATATCCTTTGGAGGTTTATCAGAAGATATAACAATCTGCTTATTTGATTCTTTTAATGTATTGAAGGTATGGAAGAATTCTTCCTGGCTTCTCTCTTTACCAATGATAAACTGAATATCATCTATTAAAAGAACGTCAAGGTTTCTATATTTATCTCTAAATTCTACAATAGAAGACTGGTTTTCACTTCTGATTGCTCCAATTACTTCGTTTGTAAATACTTCTGAAGTAACACATCTTATCTTTGCATCAGGATTTTTATCTAAGATAAAATTTCCAATAGAATGCATAAGATGAGTCTTACCAAGACCTACACCACCATAAATAAAGAGTGGATTATACATCTCAGCAGGAGATTCGGCAACTGCTAATGCATAAGCATGAGCGAAGTTATTGTTACCACCAACTACGAAATTGTCAAAAGTATAATTAGGATTAATGTTAGCTTCAGCTTTTCTATCATTAAGAGAATCAGAAACG
>JAFOCU010000161.1 GCA_017381055.1 Lachnospiraceae bacterium | reverse complement strand
CTGTGTCATCGTCAACAAGCTCTTTTATCATCTCTACTGTTGTATCAGCAATATCCTGACCTACTGCCACGATACCCTGATCACCAATACCCATAATATCATTTTCTTTAATGATCTTACCATCAAGCTCTGTATCACGAACAGCATATGTTACTTGTCCTGTCTTAACTCTAGACATTTCAGCTGTCATTCGCTCTACATTATCTTCAACAGAGCTATCTGCTATATAATTGATAAGTGCTGTAATACCCTGAGGTACAGTCTTCGATGGAATAACTACAACTTTCTTATCCTCTACAAGACTTTCAGCCTGATTAGCAGCTAATATAATATTCTTATTATTAGGAAGAACATATACTACATCAGCATTAACCTTATCAATAGCATTTAAGATATCCTCTGTACTTGGATTCATTGTCTGACCACCTTCGATGATATAGTCAACACCAAGGCCCTTGAAAATCTCATTAACACCTTCACCAACTGAAACTGAGATGAATCCAGCATCCTTATGTGGCATATCCTCAACAGTTTCTTCTTTAGCTGCAGCCTGCTTTTCAGCATCCTTAATAAGTCTTTCCTGATGTTCTTCACGCATATTGTCAATCTTCATCTTTGTAAGCTGACCATATGTTAACCCTCTCTGAATTGCAAGTCCAGGATCATTTGTATGAACATGAATCTTAACAATATCATCATCAGCAACACATACAATAGAATCACCAATTGACTCTAAATACGCCTTAAAATCTCTCTCATCCTTATCGTTAAAATCCTTCTCTAACATAATGATGAACTCTGTACAATATCCAAACTTAATATCAACATCACTTTCAGATGCAGTAACCTTCACTGAAGCAGATTTCGCACCTTCAATAGTGAAATCAATTTCTTTACCTAAGAAGCAATCATATGCGCCTTTTAATACTTCCATAAGACCCTGTCCACCAGAATCTACAACGCCTGCCTGCTTTAATACAGGTAACATCTCTGGTGTCTGACTTAATACATAATCACCATGAGCTAATGCTTCTTTAAAAACAACTTCTAAATCATCTGTTTTTCTAGCTACTTCAATAGCTTTATCTGCAACACCCTTAGCAACTGTAAGGATTGTTCCTTCCTTAGGCTTCATAACTGCCTTATAAGCAGTTTCAACGGCTCTATCGAAAGCTTTTGCAATAACAGCTGAATTAATTTCATCTACTTCCTTTATCTCCTTTGTAAATCCTCTAAACAACTGAGATAAAATAACACCTGAGTTACCTCTTGCTCCACGAAGTGATCCTGATGAAATAGCTTTTGCTAAAGATTCAAAACCAGGATTTTCTATTCCGCTTACTTCTTTTGCAGCAGACATAATTGTAAGAGTCATATTTGTACCTGTATCTCCATCTGGAACAGGGAATACATTCAACTCATTAATCCACTCTTTTTTAGCCTCAAGATTTTTAGCACCTGCTAAAAACATCTTCTGCAACAACTTAGCGTCTATACTAGTAATAGCCACGACAATTTTCCTCCTTAAATGTTAAAAAGCCACTAAATATATATACAATATCTTTTTAAAATTTGCAACCTTAATTATTAATCGATAATTCTAACACCTTCAACAAAGATATTGATATTAGAAACCTTAAGTCCTGTAAATTCTTCAACCTTATATCTAACATTCTCAACAAGATTATCTGAAACTGATGAAATATTAACACCGTATGAAACAATTACATGGAAATCAATTGTTATAGTATTATTTTCATCAATCTTTACATCGATTCCCTTTGTGATACTTTCCTTCTTTAAAAGCTTAACCAAACCGTCTGTCATGCTTACAGCCGCCATACCCACGATACCAAAACATTCTACAGCTGTAGTTCCAGCGTACTTTGCAATAACATTTTCATCAATTAATATATCGCCTAATTCATTTGTTATTTTTGCTTTCATAACGAAACCTCCATATATTTTACTCAATTTTATATAGTATATCATATTATTATAAAAAAGAAAACCAAAAAAAATACATAAAGTGCTTGCAAATTTTTTATTCATCTGCTAAAATTAGCAATGTTGTGGATTGCTATAAGGCAACCAAATTGATTTAAGGAGGTGCAATCATGGCTAAATGTGCAATTTGTAGTAAAGGTGCTCACTTTGGTAATAGCGTGAGCCATTCTCATAGAAGATCAAACAAAATCTGGAGTGCTAATGTTAAGTCTGTAAAGGTAAATGTTAACGGAGCTTCAAAGAAGATGTACGTTTGTACTTCTTGCTTAAGATCAGGTTATGTTGAGAGAGTTTAATTATTAAATTCTTGA
This sequence comes from Lachnospiraceae bacterium, assembly GCA_017381055.1. Taxonomy (GTDB): domain Bacteria; phylum Bacillota; class Clostridia; order Lachnospirales; family Lachnospiraceae; genus SVEL01. The sequence goes on along the minus strand of JAFOCU010000161.1, from coordinate 73 downwards.
TCTAAGTTGTATTTTAATAATTGCAATTATTAAAAAAGGAGTTTTTACTCCTTTTTTTATTTTCAAAATTAAT
>JAFOCU010000160.1 GCA_017381055.1 Lachnospiraceae bacterium | reverse complement strand
GTCTTAATACCTAAAAAGCTTGCGAATTCCTCTTTCAATTCTTTTGCCTTAACAGCATAAGGAGCCTGTTTTTCAACATAAACTCTTTTAACCTTACTCATAAGTACCTCCAAGATTTTGTTTTGTTTGTTTTACTTTTTTCACTAAAAGCAATAACCCGCCCATTATTAAAATGAACAATATAAATATTACCACTATTCGTATAGCAGTGTCAACAAAAAAGCCTTCAGGAAGAATATTTATTAATCGGCTAGTGTCGTTATCCAGTATCCACTCATAATCACTAAAGAATAGAGCATGAAACTTATAAAAAGCTCCCGTAAAGTCAACAAATGCCCATATTCCCAATGCTCCAATCAATAAAAGCAATCCTCCAACAGTTGCTAAATATGCCCTGAATAGCAGGACTTTTATATCCTTCCAATACAATAATAAAAATAAACTTATTATAGAAATTACAGCCATTGCAGCGGCGCACCATCTTACCTTAAGAGCACCAACGAATAAATCTCTTACATCGGCCATATGACTTTTTTCTCTTACATCAAAAAATTCTTTTTGTTGGCCATCAATTGTTGCTACAATATCAAGATTATCTCTATCCCCTCTCAAATAATCCATCATCTCACTACTAACCCATACAAGCTCATCCATATCCATGTTTACGATACCCTTAGGATTATTTACATTGTATTTAGTAAATTCCTTTCTAAAATAGCCTGAATCAGCATAAACAGCTATCTCCACAGCACTTATAACAAGTACAACTAATATACTTATGCAAAATACTCCTGCCAAAAATCGTTCCAAATGTTTCATTATCTATATATCCTCTCTACAAATTCATCTATCTTATTACTAGCTTCTTTTATAGTTACACAGCTTAAATCATTCCATTCTCTAGGAAAAAGTGCCCCATACTCTCTGGATGCAAAACGTTCATCCAATAGAGCAATTATACCTGTATCCTCGTGAGTTCTAATAACTCTTCCAGCAGCCTGAAGAACCTTATTCATTCCTGGATATTTATAGGCATAATCAAAGCCATTCATACCCATTTCCTTAAAATAATTCATAATAATATCTCGTTCTACACACACCTGCGGTAACCCTGTGCCAACCACTACTGTACCTATAAGCTTATCATTAGTCAAGTCGATACCCTCTGAAAATATCCCCCCCATAACACAAAATGCTGCTAATGATTTATCTCCCACTGTTTCAAACTGTGCCAAGAAATCCTCTCTATCCTTTTCCGTCATAGAGCTTTGCTGACAGACAACCATTATGTCTTCAAAGTCTTTTCTTTCAACAACCACTTCATAAACCGACTTTAACAAACTATATGAAGGGAAGAAAACCATATAATTGCCAACTCTAGAAGAAACTACCTTATGTATATAATCTGCAATCTTTTCGTATTCATCCCTATTTCTTCTAGTATATCTACTTGTTACATCTGTAGCTGCAAATATAAGTCTATTTTCCTGTTCAAAAGGAGAGTCAACATACATTGCGTAATCCTCCTTATCACCACTTAATAGCTCCTTATAATAATTTACTGGCAATAATGTTGCCGAGAAAAACACTGTCGAAACAGCCTTTTCCATACACATTTTCAAATTATTTGACGGATTTATACACATTAAATGTACTCTAAATTCCCCATCCTCATCCACGCGACCATATATTCTATAACACTCATCAAGTCGCTCTACGACGTTCATATAATTAATCAATTCAAAATAGAAATCAAGGACTATATCTCGATTCTCAAATTCTCTATGGTGTTCCATATACTTTTCCATATAAGAACGAAGCTTCATAAGCTGAATCTCCAAATCCGCCGTTGTCTCCATAATATTATAAGGCTTGTCCTCACACTGTCTCTTGTAGCCTAATAAAACTTTATTTACACGTTCTAGAGCCGATGTAATCTTCTTATCTCGGCTACTCATAATGCGCTTAACCTCTAAGACCTTGTCTTTAGAAATGGCTCCCGAATACATCTCTCTAGCTCTATCTATAAGATTATGGGCCTCATCTACTAAAAAAACATATTTTCCATTGCCACCTTCTGAAAAATAACGTTTTAATGATGCCGATGGATCAAATGCGTAATTGTAATCACATACAATTCCGTCAACCCAATTGCTTATATCAAGACAAAATTCAAATGGGCATACCATATGCTTTAAAGCATAGGCCTCTATAACTTCTCTTGTTATATCTGATTCATTGGTTATTACATCAAATATAGCTGCATTTACCCTATCAAAATGTCCCTTAGCTCTGTCACAATGAACTGGATTACAATTAACCTCATCACAGGAACATATCTTTTCCTTAGCAGTTATACCTATTGATTTAAAATCCAAACCACATTTTCTTAAAATTCTAAAGGACTCATGAGCTACAGTTCCCGCTATAGTTTTCGCTGTAAGATAAAAAAGCTTTTCGCACTTTTCTTCTCCCATAGCCTTTATGGCAGGAAACACCGTAGACATAGTTTTACCTATACCTGTTGGCGCCTGTATAAACAATGGCACCTTACGATTAATAGCCTTATATACAGATACTGCAACTTCTCTTTGACCAGCTCTATATTCATAAGGAAACTGAAGCTCTGAGGCAGTCTTAATTAAGCTTTTTTGATGTTCATACAGATATCTAACCCACTTACTATATTCATC
>JAFOCU010000159.1 GCA_017381055.1 Lachnospiraceae bacterium | reverse complement strand
TTCGCGGATTCAATATGCTTTTTCCAAAGACTGTCTCTGTAGGAACATAATATACGCCCTTTTCGTATTTGCATAAATCTCCACTCTCACAGAGCGACTGTAACTGCTTCATAATCCAAGGTCTTGAGTAATCTTCAAATGCAATTTCCGATAATAATATTGGCTCATTTGTCCCATACTGTTGGTATAACATTTCTAACAAAGTCATCGACATACATCTCCTTTCCAAGTATTATATCCTTTTCTAAGCAGATTATACCTTTTTCAACTCTCAAAGTCAACATTATTATATTCATCTTCTCCTATTATGTCACGTATAACATATTTTCAACCTATAACTCGTAACAAAAAAAGACAGATTAAGTATTCTTACCCGAATATCTCAATCTGTCTTTATTATTTATCTCTTATTCAAAATTATTAATATAACTTTGCTCCCGCAGGAATATGATTATCTACCATAAGAAGTCTTAATTCCTCACCATCTGAATCCTTAAGGTTATTAACCGCTGAAAGTAACATACCGCATGACTCAATTCCCATCATCGCACGTGGTGGTAAGTTTGTGATAGCGATAAGTGTCTTACCGATTAACTCTTCTGGCTCGTAGAACTCGTGAATTCCGCTGAGGATTGTTCTATCTGTGCCTGTTCCATCATCAAGTGTGAACTGTAAAAGCTTCTTGCTCTTTGGAACTGCTACACAATCCTTAACCTTAACTGCTCTGAAGTCTGACTTACTAAATGTCTCGAAATCAACTGTCTCCTCGAATAAAGGCTCAATCTTTACATTTGAGAAATCAATCTTCTCTGGCTTAGCGTCTGCTACTGTATCATTCTTAGATGACTTCTTTCCACCGTCGATTGACTTCATCGTTGGGAAGAATAATACGTCTCTAATAGCTGGGCTATTTGTCATAAGCATTGTTAATCTATCAATACCGTAACCGATACCGCCTGTTGGTGGCATACCGATTGAAAGTGCATTTAAGAAATCTTCATCTGTTGTGTTAGCTTCCTCATCACCTGCTGCCAATGCTGCTTCCTGAGCCTTGAAACGCTCTCTCTGGTCGATTGGATCGTTAAGCTCTGAGTATGCGTTACACATTTCCCAACCGTTCATGAACATCTCGAAACGCTCTACGTATTCTGGATCCTCTGGCTTCTTCTTTGTAAGTGGAGAAATCTCAATTGGATGATCCATTACGAATGTAGGCTGGATAAGGTGCTCCTCTACGAACTCTTCAAAGAAGAGGTTGAGGATATCGCCCTTTGTATGTCTCTCTTCGAACTCTACGTTCTTTTCCTTAGCGATTGCTCTAGCTTCCTCAAGTGTCTTGATTTCCTTAAAATCTACACCAGAGTACTTCTTAACAGCGTCTACCATTGTGATACGCTCGAATGGCTTTGATAAATCCATTGTGTGCTCGCCGTACTGTAAAGTTAAGCTTCCGTTAACTTCCTGTGCTACATAACGGAACATATTCTCTGTAAGGTCCATCATGCCGTGGTAGTCTGTATATGCCTGATAAAGCTCCATAAGTGTGAACTCTGGGTTGTGTCTTGTATCAAGACCTTCGTTACGGAATACTCTACCGATTTCGTATACTCTCTCAAGTCCACCTACGATAAGTCTCTTTAAATATAACTCAAGAGAAATTCTAAGTTTTAAGTCTTCGTTTAATGCATTGAAATGTGTCTCAAATGGTCTAGCTGCTGCTCCACCTGCATTTGATACAAGCATAGGAGTCTCAACTTCCATAAAGCCCTGTCCATCGAGGAACTTTCTGATAGAGCTAAGTACCTTTGAACGCTTAACAAATGTTTCCTTAACATCAGCATTCATGATAAGGTCTACGTATCTCTGACGATATCTTGTATCTGTATCTGTAAGTCCATGGAACTTCTCTGGAAGAATCTGTAATGACTTAGATAACAATGTAACCTTCTGAGCATGAACTGACATCTCGCCTGTCTTTGTTCTAAATACTATACCTTCGATACCTAAAATATCACCGATATCAAATTTCTTAAAATCAGCGTAATCCTCTTCGCCAATATCATCTCTAGCCACATATGACTGGATATTACCCTTAAGGTCCTGGATACTGCAGAATGAAGCCTTACCCATTACTCTCTTGAACATCATTCTTCCTGCGATAGTAACTGTCTGACCTTCTAATTCTTCGAAGTTATCCTTAATGTCTGCACTGTGATGTGTTACATCAAACTTTGTAATCTGGAAAGGATCCTTTCCTCTTGCCTGTAAATCAGCAAGCTTTTCATGTCTTACCTTAAGTAACTGATTAACATCTTGTACCTGGTTATTGTTCTGTTCAGCCATTTTCTTCTTCCTTTCTAACTGTTAGCTTTTCGCTAAAAATCTCATGAACACATTTCGCCCATGAGATAATGATTATATGCAGTCCTTAGACAACTACAATTATTACAATCGTAACTGCCTAAGAACTATGTTTTTATTATTTATGTCTGATAATTTATGTCAAATATTTTGCTCATAATAATGTAGAATTATTAGTCGTTTACTCTCTCAATTGAAAGTACCTTGTACTTCATAGGGCCATCCTGTGACTCTACAATAACTACATTACCAACCTTCTTACCGATAAGAGCGCTACCAAGTGGTGATTCATTTGAAATCATACCGTTAAGGCTGCTTGCTTCTGTTGAACCAACAAGCTTAAACTCTAACTCTTCATCATATTCCTTATCAAGAATTGTAACCTTACATCCAACGCTGATCTTCTTTGTATCTACGTCGTCTTCGTCTACAACGTCTGCATTCTTAAGGATTTTCTCAATTTCCTCAATACGAGCTTCGATATCTCTCTGCTCATCCTTAGCTGCATCATACTCTGCATTCTCTGATAAATCGCCCTGCTCTCTAGCTTCCTTAATCTTCTCAGCTACCTCAGCACGCTTATTTACCTTAAGATCCTCTAATTCCTTCTCTAATTTTGTAAGACCTGCGTATGTCAAAATATTTTTCTTCTCAGCCATTTCGCAATACCCCATTTCGCATTTTTATAGTCAACAGTAATATAGAATCTCGCCCGCGAGATTCTTTGCTTGCGGCGGGTTGCTTTAGCAACATCTTCATCTCCGCCGCAATGCAATCCCGCGGAGCGTTTTTTTCATATATGAAAAAAACTGGTACTCCCAGTTTCTTACTGTCACTCGTGTGATTATACAATGTAACTTTATACATTGTCAACCTTTATTGTATTTATAAGCTCTTCCATTTGCTCAATATTTTCCACCTGGTTAACAGCATTTCTAAGTGCCGCTGCATGAGGGTACCCAAATATGTACCAAGCCACATGCTTACGCATCTCTCTAACGCCTGTATATTCGCCCTTGTAGTCCACTAGCATACGGCAATGTCTAAGTATCATCGCCTTTACTTCTTCTATAGAAGGCCTATCTATCAATGTACCATTCATAAGATACTCATTTACTTGCTTAAATATCCAAGGATTTCCTCTAGCTGCTCGTCCTATCATAACCATATCACAGCCAGTTTCCTTAATCATTCTTTCTGCATCAAGCGGTGAGCGTATATCACCATTTCCAATTACTGGAATACTTACTGCTTCCTTAACCTGTCTGATGATTTCCCAATCAGCCACACCACTATAGAACTGTTCTCTAGTTCTACCGTGAACTGCTATAAGTGATGCTCCAGCCTGCTCTAATCTCTTAGCCACCTCTACAGCATTGACATTCTCATCATTAAAACCTTTTCTGATCTTTACTGTAACTGGCTTTTTTGATTTCTTAACCATAGCCTCAATAATCTGAGCCGCTAGCTCCGGATTTTTCATAAGAGCTGAACCCTCACCATTATTTACAATCTTTGGCACCGGACATCCCATATTTACATCTATAAAATCATATGGTCCCTCTGAAACTCGTCCAGCGATTTCGCCCATTATATCTGGCTCCGAACCAAATAGCTGCAATGCAACTGGTCGCTCTGATTCATCAGACTTAAGCAAATCTATAGTGTTTTTATTGTTATATAAAATAGCCTTGGCACTTACCATCTCTGTATATATAAGGCCACAATCCTGCTCCTTACATAAAAGACGAAATGGCAGGTCTGTAACTCCCGCCATAGGTCCAAGCGCTACTTTGCCTTGTATTTCTACATTTCCAATCTGCATCGTAGTACTCGCTTTCTTGTATATATTCTTAATTTCTCTACAAATAACATTCTGCACACTTGATATCGCACCGTTGTTGCATACTCTATTTACTCCGCAGACGCGCCTTCTGCAAAAGCATCCTCTCCAAGAACAAATGCCTTGTAATATAACTCGAGCGCTTCTAAAAGCTCTCTCTTCTTAATCTGTAAATCCTTAATTCTAAGTCCACAGCCAATCTCATCAAAGAGGTAATCCTGCTCGTCTGTTCTTACCTTGAACTCAAGCTCACCCTCTTCGTTATACTCAAGAGTAAGTATTCCACCGATATCCTCTGTAAATATAACACACATTGCCTTTAGCTCATCTTTAACGCTCTCTGGCAATCTATCAAATTCTTCATTAAAATAATACTTCTGTGTGTATGAATTAGCTCCACAGAGCACCATATTTTCACTATCGTTAAACATATCTTTTCTCCTATAACACAACTATCAATGCAAATATACCAAATCCAAAAAATGCTAAAAAGCCAATTGCCAGCGTCATTACTCTAAAGTTATCACGTCTTTTGTAATATTTTACAGCAAGTGCTAGATTAATAAGTGCTGTACTAAGGAATATTACTGGAAAAAGAAGAAGATTTTCCTCTCTATTAAGTGCTACAAACACAGCACACGTAACAACTACTACTGACAATATTATATTTATTATATCAACCACTCTACCTAAATGTCTAAATGGTCTCTTTCTTCTTTCAAAATCCATCCTAATCCTCCAAGTATTCGTATGACTATTTATTAATAGCCACATACTCTTTACCGCTTAATTACTATGCTAAATGATATCCACCAAGTGTTGCAAGCATTATCGCCTTGATAGAATGCATTCTGTTTTCTGCCTCATCAAATACTACTGACTTTTCTGACTCAAATACTTCGTCTGTAACCTCAAGCTCTGCTAAGCCAAACTTCTCATATACTTCCTGGCCTACCTCTGTCTTAAGATCGTGGAATGCTGGA
>JAFOCU010000158.1 GCA_017381055.1 Lachnospiraceae bacterium | reverse complement strand
GTTTTATTTGAAGGCAATCCCATTGTTTATGAAGAGTTTGAGTATTATATGCTCAATAAACCAGCAGGAGTTGTTTCGGCGACAACAGATTCAAGGGATAAAACTGTTGTTGACTTAATTACCGGCAAGAAAAAGAAGGATTTATTCCCTGTTGGTAGACTTGATAAGGATACAGAAGGACTTTTAATCATTTGTAATGACGGAGAGTTATGTCATAATCTGTTAAGTCCTAAAAAGCATGTAGATAAGACTTATTATGTATGCCTTGACAAGCCATTATCTATGGAAGCAGAAGAACAAGTTTGTACAGGCGTATACATTGAAAAGGATGTAAAATCTATGCCAGCAACTCTTGAGAGAATTACTGATGATAAAGTTCATTTAACTATACAAGAAGGGAAATTTCATCAAGTAAAGAAAATGTTTCATGCTGTTGGTTTAGAGGTTATATATCTTAAACGAATTTCAATGGGCGGACTAAAGCTTGATGAGAGCTTAAAGGAAGGCGAGTTTAGACCATTAACCCAAGAAGAGATAGATTATTTGAAAGGATTAACAAATGCTTAACCAATATGATGCTGTTATATTTGATTTAGATGGTACACTTATAGATTCGATGTGGCTTTGGCATGCTATAGATATTGAATATTTAAATAGATTTGGTTTGAAACCACCAAAGGATTTATCAAGTGCTATAGAAGGTATGAGTTATACTGAAACAGCTATTTATTTCAAAGAACGCTTTAATATAAGCGACTCTGTTGAAAAAATAAAAGAAGATTGGGATAATATGTCACATGATATGTATTGTACCCAAGTATCTTTAAAAGCTGGAGTTAAATGTTTTTTAGATTATCTAAAGAATAAAAAAATCAAAATGGCAATTGCAACAAGCAATCGTTATTCCTTAGCAATAGATGTTTTAAAAGCAAAAGGGATTTCTGAATACTTTGAGACAATTATAACATCAGGAATGGTTGGTCAAGGAAAGCCAAATCCAGATGTGTATTTAGAAGCAGCAAAACAGCTTAATGTATCAACAGACAAATGTATTGTCTTTGAGGATGTAGTTCAAGGAATTATGGCTGGTAAAAACGCTGGTATGAAGGTTGTTGCTGTTTATGACGAGGCTTCTTCTGAGACTACAGAAGAAAAGAAACGATTAGCTGACTATTATGTTGAAAGTATTGATGAATTTATAGAATATTATTGTAAGTAAGAGGTTTTGTATGACTGAAGGATTTTTACCAATTTCAAAAGAAGATATGAAAAGCCGTGGGATAGAGCAACTTGATTTTGTCTATGTAATAGGCGATGCTTATGTGGATCATCCATCCTTTGGCCATGCTATAATCAGTAGAATGCTGGATTCCTATGGATATAGTGTAGGTATTATTTCGCAGCCTGATTGGAAGAATGAGGAGTCTATATCTATTTTAGGTGAGCCAAAATATGGTTTTCTTGTTATGGGCGGAAATATGGATTCTATGGTTAATCATTATTCCGTATCAAAGAAAAGAAGAACTACAGATGCATTCACACCAGGTGGCGAAATGGGTAAGAGACCAGATTATGCTACAGTTGTATATTGTAATCTCATTAGAAAAAAATATAAGAATACACCGATTATTGTAGGTGGAATAGAAGCTAGTCTTAGAAGATTAGCTCATTACGATTATTGGGCAAATAAAGTGAAGCGATCTATTCTTTTAGATTCTGGCGCAGATCTTGTATTGTACGGAATGGGCGAACGCTCAATTATAGAGGTTGCTGATGCTTTGAAGAGCGGAATAGCTATTAAAGATTTAACCTTTATACGTGGAAGTGTGTATAAAACAAAGGATATTTCTAATATATACGATACTATTACACTTGCAGATTATGATACTCTTAAGGAAGATAAGAAAGAATTTGCAAAAAGTTTTTATACTCAGTATCAGAATACTGATCCTTTTACAGCAAAAACTTTGATTGAGCCATATCCAAATGGTGTTTTTGTTGTTCAAAATCCACCTCAGGAGCCATTAAGTGTAGAAGAGATGGATTATACTTATTCATTACCTTATATGAGAACATATCATCCTTCTTATGAAGAAAAAGGTGGTGTACCAGCTATTGCAGAGGTTAAATTCTCCCTTATCAGCAATCGTGGTTGCTTTGGCGGCTGTAATTTCTGTGCATTAACATTCCATCAGGGTAGAATTATCCAGACAAGAAGTCATGAAAGTATTATAGAAGAAGCGAAGAAAATTGTTGAGGATAAAGATTTTAAAGGATATATTCATGATGTGGGCGGTCCAACAGCTAACTTTAGACATACCTCCTGCGAAAAGCAATCAAAGCATGGTGTATGTATGAACAAACAATGTTTATTCCCAGAAAAATGTAAAAATTTATTTGTAGATCATAGTGACTACCTATCATTATTAAGAAAATTACGTGATATACCTAAGGTGAAGAAGGTTTTTGTTCGTTCGGGTATTAGATTTGATTATCTTATTTACGATGAGGATGAGACATTCTTCAAAGAGTTAGTTATGCATCATATTAGTGGTCAGTTAAAGGTTGCTCCTGAACATGTTTCAGACAATGTTTTATCAAAAATGGGCAAGCCAGCTAATAAGGTATATGAACGATTTATAAAGAAATATAAAAAATATAACGAGGAACTAGGCAAAAATCAGTTTGTTGTGCCATATTTGATGTCATCACATCCTGGTTCAACTATGAAGGATGCTGTAATTCTTGCTGAATATTTAAGAGATTTAGGATATATGCCTGAACAGGTACAAGATTTTTATCCTACACCTTCAACTATTTCAACATGTATGTATTATACAGGAATAGATCCTAGAACTATGGAAAAGATATATGTTCCAACTAATCCTCATGAAAAAGCAATGCAACGAGCGCTTATTCAATACAGAAATCCTAAGAATTATGACCTTGTATATGAAGCATTGGAGAAGGCTGGACGCTTGGATTTAGTCGGCTTTGATAAAAAATGTTTAATCAAACCAAAACGTGGACAGGGAACACAATATAATAACAATAATAAATATATTAGTAAGGATCATAAACAAAAAGATATTAAGCCAAAGAAAAAGAAGGCTATTAGAAATGTTCATAAGAAAAAGAATAAGTAAGGAGGTTATGTTATATGAAAAATATAGTGGTTATAACAGGTGCATCATCAGGTTTTGGACAATTATTTGCTATGGAACTTGATAGTAAGCTTAAATCAATAGATGAGTATTGGTTAATAGCAAGAAATACAGATAAAATGCTAGAAACATC
>JAFOCU010000157.1 GCA_017381055.1 Lachnospiraceae bacterium | reverse complement strand
TCACAAGTAGCAACAACTGGCTTATTAAACATTTCTCCAAGCTTAACTATCTGCTTATTAACATCTATTAAGTCCTCAACTGTTGCCTCACCCTTATCAACCATAAACATATTGTTTCCAAGAGGCTGAATCTCCAAATAATCATAAAAATTAACTAATCTAGCAATCTCTGCATCATTCTTACCACCATATACAGCCTGATAAAGCTCTCCTGCCTCACAGGCAGAACCTATTATTAAGCCTTCTCTGTTCTCCAAAAATAAGCTCTTCGGTATTCTTGGACTTCTAGCAAAATAAGTAAGATGAGACTCTGATACTATTCTATATAAGTTAATTCTTCCTACCTCACTTGTAGCAATAATAATTGCATGATGAGTAGGCATTTTTCTAATTGTTTCCACTGAAGGCTTACAAAATACATTTAATTCATCAAGATTATTAATATCTCTTTCCTTTAACATCTCGATAAATTTTTCAAATATTCTAGCAGTACAGCCTGCATCATCAACTGCTCTATGATGATTTTCAAGCGGTATATTAAGTGCCTTAGCCACATTATCAAGCTTATACTTTCCTATTGTAGGTATAAGCGCTCTAGCTAAGGTTACTGTATCTGCGTAAGTAAAATCATACTCATATCCAAGACGAGTTGCATTATGCATAATGAAACTCATATCGAACTCGGCATTATGTGCAACTAACACACAATCCTTGGCAAATTCTAAGAATTCTGGAAGGACTTTTTCTATAGTATCTGCATCTATTACCATAGAATCATTTATCTTTGTAAGCTCCTCAATTCTATATGGAATTGGGCGCTCTGGATTAACAAAACGGCTGAAACGCTCTGTTATATTTCCCTTTTCTACCTTAACAGCGCCAATTTCAATAATCTTATCATATATAGCACTAAATCCTGTTGTCTCAATATCAAATACAACATATGTATCATCTAAGGACTGTCCCTTAGAGTTAGTAACTGACTCCTTTAAATCATCTACTATATAGGCTTCTACACCATAAAGAACCTTGAAATCTAATTCCTTACCTTCTTTTTTGTATTTAAATTTTATATCATCAATACCATGTAACGCATCTGTAAACCCCTGTACATTTCCATGGTCCGTAATAGCTATAGCCTTATGTCCCCACTTAACAGCTTGTGCTATCAATGAAGACGCTGAAGAAACTCCATCCATATCACTCATCTTTGTATGGCAATGAAGCTCTACTCTCTTTTCTACACTTGTATCAACTCTAGGTACTCTCCAGTCCTTTGCCTTCATAATACCTACAACTGAATTAATTCCAACCTCTTTATCATATGCATCAAGTAAGGCCATACCCTTAAGCTTAACAAATGCACCCTTCTTTATGCCATCCATAACTTCAAGAAGCTGGTCGTTCTTCATAAATATCTTTACCTTTATAGTATCTGTAAAGTCGGACACAGTAAACATAACAATAGTTCTCTCGCCTCGAATTTCGCGTGTCTCTACTGTTATAATCTGACCATGTATAAGAACCTCTCCAGATTCACCGCTGACATTTACAATATCTGTCATATCACCATCAAAGCTTCTTCCATAGATAACATCTGGATTCTCTTCTCTAGTCTGAGCCTTCTCTCTTCTATAATATCCGCCTTTATTGTCAAAACCACCACTCTTAGGCTTCGCTTCTGGAGCTTTTGCTTCTTTAACTTCCTTAGTGTCTTTTGCTACTTCTGCTTTTTTACCTTCCTCTGAAGCCTCTGCATTTATATTATCCGCACCTTCAGCTTTAGCATCCTCATTAGCAGGCTTAGCATCCTCTTCACTATCCTTTATTCTATCTACGATAGCTGCAATCTCAAGCTCCATTTTTTTGTCACTTTGTTTTCTATACTTGCTAGCCTCAGGCTCCCTATATGAAAATGTTATATTTGCAGGAAGTCCACATCTTTCTGTAAATATATTTAACAATACTTCTCTTAATTCATTTTCTTTTTCTAAGTTCAGAGCAGTTTCCTCTATAGTTATATCCAAATTACTGCCATTGAAGGTACACTTGGCCCTTCTTAACATATTTGCCAATATAACGCCCTTGCTTCTAAGCTCCGCCATAATTGTCTCATTATATATTTCAAAAAGATTTTCAAGATTATACTGTCCTGAAAGTGTAAACTTCTCCATGAAATACACCTTTATCTTAAGACCATTAAATAACTGCTCCTCAATCTGACTCTCCACGTACTGTAAAGTCTTCTTATCAATAAGTCTCGAACTTAGAATATAAACACGAATAGAGCTTTTATCCTTGTTTGTTGTTATCTTTAACACCTCAACAAGACCAAAAAGCTCTGTTAATTCCCTATTAAGCTTTAAATCTGGAAACACGCTAAAAAATCGTTTTTCCATCTTCTCACCCTTCTTCCTTTATGCAACTACTTTGTAGGCCAATTTATCAATTCTTGCTCTAATGTACTAAGAAGCTCACTTTCTGGAATCTTTGCAACTATCTCCCCACGCTTTATAAGTAATCCTTCACCTATTCCGCCTGCAATTCCGATATCCGCTTCCTTAGCTTCACCTGGTCCATTAACCACGCAGCCCATTACAGCCACCTTAATATCTAAATGATCATACTTACTAACCATCGTCTCTACCTGATTAGCCAATCCTATTAAGTCAATTCTAGTTCTACCACAAGTAGGACATGAAACAACTGTTATTCCACCCTCTCTTAAGCCAAGAGTCTTAAGAATAAGCTTTGCGCTCTTAATTTCCTCTAAAGGATCTCCTGTAAGAGAAACTCTGATGGTATTACCAATTCCTGCACCTAAGATAATTCCAAGACCAATAGATGACTTAATATTACCTGAATATAATGTACCAGCCTCTGTAATACCCACATGAATAGGATAATTTGTCTTAGTAGCTATAAGTTCATGAGCCTTAGCACACATCATAACATCTGATGACTTAATACTGATTACGAGATTATCATATCCCAAATCTTCAATCATCTTTACCTTATCAAGAGCACTTTCAACAATACCCTCTGCTGTGACCTTGCCGTACTTTTCTAAGATATTTTTCTCTAAAGAACCACTATTCACACCTACTCTTATAGGTATATTTCTTTCCTTAGCTACATCAACTACTGCCTTTACCTTATCCATATCTCCGATATTACCTGGATTGATACGAATCTTGTCTGCTCCATTCTCCATAGCTGCAATAGCTAACTTATAATCAAAATGAATATCAGCAACAAGCGGAATTGATATCTGTTTCTTTATCTCAGCTAATGCCTTAGCTGCTTCCATATTAGGCACTGCACATCTAATAATATCGCATCCAGCCTCAGTTAAAGCCTTAATTTGTGCAACAGTAGCTTCCACATCTTCTGTCTTTGTATTAGTCATAGACTGAATTAAAATTGGATTATTTCCACCTATTACTCGGTCGCCTATGCGAATTTCCTTAGTATTCTCTCTGAACATACAGTACCTCCATCCTTTTTTACAATTTTACCATTGGATACTAAAATAAACTAATAATATCCTTAAATAAGATATACATTGCGAACAACATAAGCAGTAACATACCTGCCATATTTATATATGCTTCATGCTTAACTGGCTTACCCTTTATAGCCTCAATTATAAGGAATAAAAGTCTGCCACCATCAAGTCCTGGTATAGGTAATAGATTCATTACACCAAGATTTGCACTTAAAAGAATTACAAATGTAAGCATATTTACAACAACAGACTTAGTTCCGTCTTCCTTGCTGCCATCATACACAGTATCTATAGCATCTACAATTCCTACTGGACCAGAGAAATCATTTATACCTAATTCTCCTGTAAATAACATTTTTAAGCTTTTGAATACAAGCTTAATCTGCTGCTTAACCTCAACATAACTATACTTAACAACACTAAGTGGAGAACATTTAACATATCCATTAAAGTTATAAACCAATCCCGTCTCATAACCAGTTATGCCAATTACTGGTGTTATATCCGCTTCAATTTTTTCATCTCCACGATAGGCAACTATGTGCATAGTTTCTTCTGTTATGGGATTATTCGTAATATACTCTATAAACTCATTGGTAGAATTAATAGCTACACCATCAATCTCCGCTATATAATCTCCAGCCTTAAAACCTGCTACATCTAAAGGTCCATCTTCTGTAACTTCAAGCATAACAGCCTTTCCATCACCTGGTGTATATGTTAATCCCATCATATACTGTTCAACATATACTGGCTTAAGAGTTGTGGAGTATTCCTTACCATCTCTTTCATACTTAATCTTTATAGGATCGCCATCTATTCCCTCAATATATTCCTCTAAATATATATCTCGGCCTATATCAACTTTTGTGCCATCATATTCAGTAATAATATCTCCAACTTGAAGACCTGCCTTATCTGCTGGTGACCCTTTAGCTACACCTAGAACCTGCGCGGGATCATAGCCTATAATACCACCAACAATAAGTGCCACTACAAATGCTAATACAAAGTTAAACACTGGTCCAGCAAATATAATGGCCATTCTAGACCAAACGGACTTACTTTCAAAAGATTTCTCTACGTCCATTACCGCCTCTTCTTCACCAGGGAATTCCT
>JAFOCU010000156.1 GCA_017381055.1 Lachnospiraceae bacterium | reverse complement strand
CATCCATAGCTTCTTTTAGATATTTAGCATCAGTTTTTAATTCAT
This sequence comes from Lachnospiraceae bacterium, assembly GCA_017381055.1. Lineage (GTDB taxonomy): Bacteria > Bacillota > Clostridia > Lachnospirales > Lachnospiraceae > SVEL01. Next base: position 3,122 of record JAFOCU010000156.1, on the reverse strand, counting down.
ATGTAGTAGTTTCCTTATTGTTATTTACCACCTTAATAACTATTTCTTTGCTACCTTCTACGGGTTTTTCTCTAAAATTAAAATAAATGGCTATAAATGCTGCTACTACTGCAACAAAAGCCACTAAACCCATAAGAATGTTTGTTGTTTTACTTTGCATATTCTCTCCTTCTGACCAGTATCCTCGTGGTCTAAGTGTGTTCATTATAGGCAGGTCTTCTGACTTAAGTATCATAATCTAATTTTCCCTTCCCATAGAAAAATCTTATTTCAATTCTTCCACAGTGGTAATCGTTCCTTGACTATTATTAATCAAAGAACTCAAAATTAGACTCCACTCTTACAGCGACGGGTTCGTGCAGGACTCTCACCTGCTTCCCTTTTCACCAGAACCATAGTTTATTTAGAAACTATTTCTGACACCTAAAATGTATATTAATTTATAACCACCATATGATAACACAAGTGTCTTATTTTGTAAAGAAACGTGTCTTTAAGAAATCATAAAAAGCTATCACATTCGAATTATCCTGTTTATTTAAATTATAAGATATAACAATATCCCTCTGACACAATACACCTTCTATTTCTAAAAGCCTAACATGTTTTTCATCTACACTTCCCCAAGTAAATTGTGGCCAAAATCCAACTCCCATATTAGCCATAATCATATTTTTTACAGCAGACGGATTATCACTTTCAAAAATAATCTTAGGCTTTACTCCTAACGTATGACAAAACTTCTCACAAATTGCTGAAAACTGTTTAGAACCAGCAAGACTAATAAATCCCTCATCCATCATTTCCCTTAAATCAATTGATGTTCTTCCTTTATATTTTTCATTATTGGGCACAGCCAAATATATTTTTTCATGACAAATAAACTCATTTTTACCTTGTAGCTTTTCCTCGTTATTTGAACTATCACTTGCCTTTGTTGTTATTTCAATATCATATAAATTCTCTTGATTATTTTGTAGCAATTGAAAGTTTATATCTTTGTGCTCCCTTTTATATTCTATAATGGCGTCTGTTACTAAAGCTGATGCCGCAAGTACATTTAAATGAATAGTTTTATCAGCAAGTTTTGCCATTACATGAAGTTTTTCTGGCAATGAATCCAATTCATCTATTATAGGAATCAATTTTTTCTCTAAGTATTTACCATATTCTGTAAGGGTAATATTTCTTCCCTTACTAACAAACAACGGTACTCCTACACTCTCCTCTAATCTGTGAATTGCTTGTGTTAAAGATGGTTGTGCAATATGTAGTTTTTTTGCACTATTTGTTATATGCTGCGTTTTTGCAACCTCCAAAAAATATCTAATCTGATTTAACTCCATAAAATATCCCTCCTGCAATTCATAGGTTATATACTATTAATTTAATAGATATTATATATTTGAATTATGAATAATACAAGAATATAATGCCATAGAAGAAAAAAATTTTTGCAAAACAAAAGGAGGCTATCTTTATGACAAATTTTTTGGAGGCTTTTATGCTTATATGTTTTGGATTATCTTGGCCATTATCTCTTTATAAAAATATAAAAGCCAAGACAGCAAAATCTATGAGTTTACAGTTTACACTTCTTATTATCACTGGCTATATCGCTGGCATTACAGCAAAAATTGTAAATAACAATTTTAATTATGTATTGGTTATCTACATTCTAAATCTAATAATTGTTTCAGCTAACATCGTTGTTTACTTTATCAATTTACGCTATGACAAAAGATCAATTGCATAATTCACCGTATAAAAAAGACGCATTTTATCAAAAATGCGTCTTAATTCTTTAATTTTACAAATTAGTCTACAACCTTCTCGTTGATCTTAGCAAACATCTCTGCACGAATTTCATTAACCTTCTGGATAACTTCATCCTTATTAACCTTCATAGAGATTGACTTATCTCTGCTAACGATCTCTACAAGACCTTCCTGAAGATTCTTTGGTCCAACAATGACTCTAATAGGAGCACCGATTAAATCTGCGTCTGCAAACATAGCACCTGGACGAACATCATCTCTATCATCATAAAGAACTTCCATACCGCTGTTGTTCATCTTAGCATAAAGGTCATCCGCAAATGCCTTAGCTTCAGCATCATCAGCTCTAAGAAGACACATATGAATCTCCCATGGAGCAATTGAAATTGGCCAAATTGGACCATAATCATCATGCTTAACTTCACATACACTTGCCGCCATACGACCTACACCGATACCATAGCAACCCATGATAGCATCTTTAGTCTCACCATTCTCGTCAAGATATGTAAGCCCCATAGACTTAGAATACTTTGTTCCAAGCTGGAAGATATTACCTACTTCGATACCTCTCTGAACAGTAATTGTCTTCTTACCACAGCATGGGCAGATACCACCTTCTACAATCTTAGCAGCATCTACATATTCTACAGCACCATAATCTCTCTCGATATTAAATCCTGTTACGTGGTAATCTGTCTTATTAGCACCAGCTACAAGGTTATCAAGGCCCTTAAGCGAGCTATCAAAGAATACTGTAACATTCTCTGGAAGGCCCTTTGGTCCAATAAATCCAGCTACAATACCACATTCCTCTGTAATTACAGCTGGGTGAATATTTTCACCTACAAGCTTAGAAAGCTTAGCTTCATTAACATCAAGATCACCTCTGATAAATACAATAACGTACGAATCATCAGCATTCTTCTGATATACAACAGCCTTACATGTCTGTGTTACAGGCACCTTAAGGAAGTTAGCAACTTCTTCAATTGTCTTCTCATTTGGTGTATGAACCTCAGCCATATCAGCCATAGGAATTACATTTTCATTTTCAATAATACTATCAGCAGCTTCCATATTAGCTCTGTAATCACACTCAGTACAGATAGCGATTGAATCCTCTCCAACTGGTGTAAGTAGCATATACTCATGAGATACACTACCACCCATCATACCAGAGTCAGATGCAACTGCAACAACCTCTGGAATACCACATCTAGCAAAGATTCTATTATATGAATCATAGCACTTCTGATAATATGCCTCTAAATCCTCCTGCGAAGTATGGAATGAATAAGCATCCTTCATAGTGAACTCACGAACTCTAATAAGACCAGCTCT
>JAFOCU010000155.1 GCA_017381055.1 Lachnospiraceae bacterium | reverse complement strand
GCTGAGATAATTGTCATCTCATAATCAATTCCAAACTGCTCAAGCACCTCAGCTGCCTTGCTCATTACGTCAAGGTCAGAATCGCTGCCCATAATAATACCTACTTTAGCCATAGCGTAGTGTCCTCCATTCGTTACTTTTTGATATTTTTTATGTGTTCATGAGTAATTATTTGCACCTATATTAAACATAGAAAGTATAATTCCTCATAATTATCTATAGTTTACTTTAAATGTCACTCCAAGTCAATTGTAAATTGGTGGTAGATTCTACATAATTTATGACGGTATTTTCTAGATTTTTTGTGATAAATATATGATTAATTAAATTTAGTCGGTATCCGAATCTTCTCCAATACCGACTAAACCTAATTTCTATATTCCGTTTATTCTTCAAATGCCTCGTTCAACGCCTCTGTTCCAGGCAACACAAATCTTCCATCCTCGATAATAGTAATTTTCTCACCATCTTTTGTATATGCAGATATATCTAGTAGCTCCTCATACGGAATAGTAATGTCTGTATGGCAACCAAAATATGCTTTCTCCATATCCGTATCTCTAAGAAGTGAGCACTCATTATCCTTGGCAACTATTTCCTTGCCATCCGGATTATAAGTCTTTGACTCTTCCTCAAAGCTATAACATGTATCACCTACAGCGAAGTGTGGTCCCATCTTTTCAACTATTAAGATAGGAAGCTTGTAGACAATATCATATTTCTTACCAATAACATAAGCAGTTGTATTAGTTCCAATAGCAAACTCTCCTATAGGAAGTGTCTCATGATTATACAAAAGGTTTTCCTTTATAAATCTCTTATTCTCTTCTTCATCTTGGAAGTTCTTGCAAGTATAATCAACTATCTTCCCATCCTTAAACGTTATAGTTAAGTCCACATATTTCAAATCATTCAAATATACTTCACTTACATTAAGAACACCTTCTGTGCCTGTAAGTTTTGGAGATGTGAACACCTCTCCTACCGGAATGTTAACATCAGCTAAACAATTCTCAAAAAGAGTCTCTTTAGATGGGTCATTTAACGACTGCATCATAACTTTTATATTTGTTTTGTTATCCCCTTTTCCTTTCACTTCCACATATTCCGCTTTATCCAAAGCATTTATAATATCTGTTTGAATACGGCCATAAAGTTCCTGGTCAAGCGTATTTATCTTAATAGTATCAGCAAATATATCCTCGAAGTTGTCGCCTATCTCAGGAATTGGATATGCGATAATAGTAAAGCTTGTTTCATCACCTTTAATATATTCATGATAAAGCTGAACCCAGCTATTCTGATAAGATGCCTGAAGTTTTTGCTGCTTTTCATTTAATTTAATTGCCATCTTCTTAGCCTTAGGTGTAAAAGGCTTTTCTCCAAATGTTTCAATAGCAATAGGTCCTGCAAGCTCCGAAGCCAAATCTTTGTACTTCTCAAAAGAAACCTTAGCAACTGTAAGCTTTCTATCTATAAGTCCCTTATCAAGATATAATCCTTGATCAAACTTATGGTCAAACTGATACTGCTTATTAGCCTCTGTTGTGGTAACACCAGACTGACGAATAATTGTTCTAAGCCCAAGCTTATGAAGGTTTTCTATAACCTTTCTAACCATTCTTTCAAAGCCAATAGCATAATATATATTAACCGTACTCTTCTTAGATAAATCCTTTCTACCTAACTCAAAGCCTCTCACAAAGCCCTCAGTACAAGTATTTGCCATATCCTCTATCTCTTTTTCAGTTCTAGAATTAAGGAATTTAGCAATCTTTATTTCATTATCAGTTACATTTAAGCCATACCAATATAAGTATCTCAAATCTTCTAAATCACTCTTATTTACAATATCCTTATAAAAACATAAGCTATCATCAACAATAGCTCTTACCTGATAATCAAAGAATAAGTCCTGATAATCGCTTTCAAACCAATAAACTGCATCCTTAATCGCTGATACAGATAATTCCTCTGATTCAAATATATTGTAAATTTCTACAAAGAGTTCCTGCAAAACAACAATTTCTTCAACACGGCCCTGAATAGCATATGAAAAGGTTGTACGAAGTTTTGTAACAAGCTCGCAAAGGTACTGACCATACTCCTCACCACATTTTCCAACCGCATATTCCGGATTAGCATAAGAGTCATCATAAAACTCTTCTCTTATATAATTAAAATTCTTATCATTAATACTTTTAAGTTCATCTATGCTCTTAGTTCTATACTCACCATTTAAAACCAAATCTAACACTGAATTAACAAACAAAAGATACTCTGCTGTCTTAGAAAAAAACTCTCTGTATTTCTCATCAACAGTCGTCTCGCCTACTATAGCACCAATTCTATCTTTAACAAGACTGTGTCTTTCCACCAAATCCGCATCAAATTTCATTGACATATCTATATCGCTCATTTCCCGCCTCCTCTATATTTTTCCCTAAATTATTTTATATTCCAATAAAAATAACACACATCATAAATAGCCATATAACTGCATTACTAACCACGCCAAACCATGGCAATCCCAAAAACGCTTCTTCATTTTTAAAACTTCTAGCGCCTACTATAAATCCAACTGTAGACGAAACAAATGCCCCTACTCCAAACGCACCAACAACCATACCTCCAGCTCCATCAGCCTTATAAGAAGTATATACACCCATATAAACAAATATAGCTGAAAGAACTGCAAATAAGGACGACATAACGCCGCCCTTTGAGATTTTCTTATTGGTAAATTTATACTTTTTAGAAAATAATCCCATATTTACCTCTTAAATTAAAATGTTAAATCTGACTTAGATCTTAAGAGTCTTGCACCATTTAAAATAGTAAGTACACCCACTGCCACACCGATAACGATAGATACAATACCAAGAGCAATAGAAATGCCACCTGTGCCTCTCATAACCTTATAAACCTTTTCGTTGTTCATGTATTTACCCTCCTATATATTATCTATACTATTTTGCACCATACTGCTCATAGTATGCATCAATAGCCTTCTTCATATCATCATTGATATAAACCTCTCCGTTATATGGCTTATTGTAAAGATGCTCTGTAACCTCAGCCATAGATACAATAGCGTTAGCTGGGAAACCGTATGTCTCTGTTATCTCATCAAGAGCACTCTTCTGTCCGCCAAGACCTACTTCCATACGATTAAGCGAAACCATAAGTCCCTTTATCTCTACATTAGCTGCACCTCTTACCTTTGGTACAGTTTCTTCCATAGACTTACCAGATGTAGTAACATCCTCAATCATAATTACTCTG
>JAFOCU010000154.1 GCA_017381055.1 Lachnospiraceae bacterium | reverse complement strand
TCTACAAGTTCCTTCATCTGCTCAATAAAATACTTTTTAACCTTTGTACGTTCATAAATAGCTTCTACTGATACACCCTTTCTAAGAGCCTCATACATAATAAAATGTCTCTCACTACTTGGCGTATTAAGCATAATAAGAAGTTCTTCTGCCGATTTACTAGCAAAATCTTTCGCATTTCCTAAACCATAACGACCATTTTCAAGACTTCTAATAGCCTTTTGGAATGCTTCCTTATATGTCTTGCCTATACTCATTACTTCACCTACAGCTCGCATCTGAGTACCAAGCTTATCTTCAGCTCCCTTGAATTTTTCAAAAGCCCATCTTGCAAATTTAATTACTATATAATCACCATTTGGCACATACTTATCCAAAGTACCAAACTTTCCACATGGAATCTCATCAAGCGTAAGACCTGCCGCAAGCATAGCTGATACAAGTGCAATAGGGAAACCAGTTGCCTTAGATGCAAGTGCTGACGAACGAGACGTTCTAGGGTTAATTTCAATAACAATAATTCTGTCACTAACTGGATCATGAGCAAACTGCACGTTTGTTCCACCGATAACTTCTATAGATTCTACAATCTTAAAAGCCTGCTCCTTAAGTCTATTCTGTGTCTCCCTAGAAATAGTAAGCATTGGAGCCGAACAGAAGGAATCACCTGTATGTACACCAAGAGGATCAATATTTTCAATCATACAAACAGTAATCATATTATTCTTTGCATCACGAACAACCTCAACCTCTAATTCTTCCCAACCAAGAATTGACTCCTCTACAAGAACTTGTCCAACTATTGACGCCTGCAAACCTCTAGCACAAACTGTCTTTAACTCATCTACATTGTAGACAAGTCCACCACCTTCGCCACCCATTGTATAGGCCGGACGAAGAACAACTGGATAACCTAACTTATCTGCGATAGCTAAAGCTTCATCTACAGAATAAGCAACCTCACTTCTTGCCATCTCTATGCCAAGACTATCCATTGCCTTCTTAAACTCTACTCTATCCTCGCCACGCTCGATAGCATCTACCTGAACTCCAATAACCTTTACATTATACTTATCAAGAACTCCTGCCTGATTTAACTCAGAGCAAAGATTTAAACCTGACTGTCCTCCAAGGTTTGGAAGCAACGCATCTGGTCTTTCCTTTGCAATAATCTGCTCAAGTCTCTCTACATTAAGCGGCTCAATATATGTTCTATCAGCAGTCTCTGTATCCGTCATAATTGTCGCCGGATTAGAATTCACAAGAACAATCTCATAGCCAAGATTCTTTAATGCCTTACACGCCTGAGTTCCAGAGTAATCAAATTCACACGCTTGTCCAATAATAATAGGACCTGAACCGATTATTAAAATCTTATGCACATCATTTCTCTTCATAAAACAACCCTACCTTCCCTATATTAGCTTTTTTACTTTAATGTAGTATAACACAAAACAAAACCTATATACAAATAGTAAATTATCACTACCTCAAATACTTATCGACAATTTATGCAAAAAAGAAGCACTTGGATATCTATCTCTGTGCTTCTCTTTTATATATTTATTATACTAATTATGTGCCGTTTCTATTGTTTTAATATATGAATCAAGGGATTTATTCCAATTCTCATATTTTTTATCCATTCTATGATCCTTCAAATCTCTTGTTGTTGAAAGATACTTACCAAGATATGATGTAACCTTTGTTGCACCTGTATGATTTAAGTGGTCTCCCTTATCTCTAGTATCAACCTCCCAATCAATTGGTACCTCTTCTTGCATTAAATTTAAGTTAATAAATTCTACACCATACTGGTCTGCAAGTTTTTGTATTGCATTATGCTTCTTATAATTACAGTTCTTCATACTTGGAACACTAACCAAAATAAGTTCTGCTCCCTTTTCCTTACAGAACTCAGCTATTTGATCAAAATATTCCTTACTAAGATCTGTCATATCCTGAATCTCTGTAGTTTCCACCATATAATCTCTATTAGGAACACCCTTTATGTCAGTATTGTATCTATAGCCTTTATGCTCATTAAATGCTGTATACTTAGCCTTTCCCTTAAAATCATTCAACTCAAGATTCTTCCATCTATCATGATATCTGAATACTGGCAATACCTGTAAAATATCAGAACCTACCGAATCAGCGATATCGAATTTTCTATAAAGGGCATCAGTTTCTAAAATAACATATTTAGGATTCTGATTTTCAAAAGCTATCTTCAAGTATCTATATGTATCAAACATCTGCTGTCCCGAAGAACCGCATACATAAGAAGTAATTCCATAATCCTGATACATAAGGATTGGCGAGATGCCTGCATATGACAAACTATCTCCAAGTACTAATACATCTATAGTATTCTTCTTTTCACTTCTTATTCCATTAGTCTGAAAATCTTCTATACCCGACTCCTGTGCATTATTCTTTGGAGAGAATACAAATCCCGAAACAAATAAAATAACCAAAAGCCCAGATAAAAACAATGCGCATTTTAATACTTTTTTAAACTTACTCATTATTCATCCTCCTAGAAATTAGCGTATAT
>JAFOCU010000153.1 GCA_017381055.1 Lachnospiraceae bacterium | reverse complement strand
TATGGGTTGTTATGCATTTGTTTGCATGGTCATTATTAGTAATCATTACTTATGTGTTTAAAAAATGTAAATCCGTTTGGTTTTGGAGTATATTTTCAGGAAGCTTTGGATTATTATTTGGAGCTTTGTGTACGATACCGTATGTTATTAATGCAGCATTTTCAAGTGGATTAGCGACGGGAATAAACTTGGGAATTGCTTGGTGGATAGCGGGAATACCTTTTGATGTAACGCATGGTATGGGAAATTTTTGCTTTATGTTGATTTTATATAAACCGATTACGAATATATTAGTTAAGTATAAATTGAATAGCTGGTAAAAGAAGAACAAGTCCCTCTAGTAAGTTAGAAGGACTTGTTTTTTTCTTATTTAATAATAATTTTTCGTCTGTATTCATTAGGGATTTCTGATTTAAACTTCAAGGCTGTAACAGAATTGTATAATTCATCTGCATAAATACCTTGTTTTATAAGCTTTAAGTCAGTATCGTTAATAATTTCATTATCGTTCAACTCGGATAATTGTCCGAAGGTTATTATTTTGCCGTTGTTTTTAATTTGATTCAATAATTTACTTGCAGATGCTTTAAAACCAAGAATTCGAACGAAATTACATATATCATTATCTAGATATTCGTTGAGATCACATTGTTTTATGTTTAATAATATAGATAAAAGTCCTCTGCAAATAGCGGTATAAGTAATATTCTTATTTTTTATCTTCATAGAAAAATCGTTCCAACCTCTATAGGAGCTTTCTTTAAAAACTTTAGCTATACGATTAGCTAATTGCTCATCAATATTGTTATAAATAGAAAGGTCAATATTGTTATGAATATTAAATATAAGTTTTTCAGTAAGTATTCTATCAAAGTCGTTTTCTATAATTGGATAGTTTGTGTTATAGCATTCTTTGTATATTTTATCAAAATCCCATAAAGCTGATAAGGTATCGTCATTTTCGATGCTGTTTCTTACTGAAGAAGCAGAATACATATAATCATTTGATTTATCGTGATGATAAGATGCATTTGTTCTTTTTAATAGAACTGGCTTTATATTTGAATTTAGTAAAAGTATAGCTTTTAAATATTCAATGGCAAGAATATTATTTGGCATACTTATAATGCTTTCTATGGTGCTATCATTGAAATATTTACAGATAGCCTGGCTTCGAGCAGAAGCGTAATTTACACCGGTTTTTAAGATATCTTTGATTATAATGTTTAAAGAGTGTTCTTCATTATTCTTTGCATCAATTAAAGCTTTGGCAATTTTTTCTAGTGTGCTAAGATCGTCGGTTTCTGCTCCAAAGCAAATATAGTCAACGATTCCTGTTTTGTTTAGTATAGTTACGGCACTTAAAGCAAAGTATTCAGCACTAGAGCATGAAAAAGGAAGTGGCAATTCAAATACTAAATCTGCGCCATGATTTAATGCTATAGTGGTTCGGCTATATTTATCAAGAAATGCTGGCGTACCACGCTGCACGTAGTTTCCACTCATAACAACTAAAGCACCTGACGCACCTGTTAATTCTTTTGCTTTTTCAATATGGTATTCATGTCCTTTGTGAAAAGGATTGTATTCTGTTATAAGTCCAACTACACTCATTGTTCTTGCCTTTCATGTATATTATAATTAACACAATAAATTTTCATCTATATCACATAGTAATCACATTACTATGTAAAATATAATTTGTAAAGATAAATTATGTATTTTGAATAAAGAGAGGGTAATATGAAAAGAAAATTAATAATAATTGGTATGATTATAGCTATATCAGCTTTTTCGATATATGGTTGTCAAGAAAAAGAAGATGGTGGAAAAGATAAGTTTGGATATTGGGATGATATTACATCAACAGGAGAAGATGATAATAAAACAAGTACAGTAGAAAAATTTGATATTGAAGTTACATATAGTGACAAGGAAAAATTATCATTAACAAAGAATGATTTAGTAAATTACTCAAATGTTATAGAACTTAAAAATGAAACGATTTCAATTACTGAGTCTGGAGAATATGTTTTGTCAGGTGAAATTAAAGATGGACAGATTATAGTAGATGTACCAAATAGTGATGATAAGGTAGTAACATTGATATTAAATGATGTTAATGTAAAATGCTCAGATTCAGCAGCAATATATGTTAAGAATGCAAAAAAGGTTGTTTTGTCTTTAGTAGAAGGAACTACAAATATTTTTACAGATGGTAATAATTACTCTTATGAGGATGAAGCAAAGGAAGAACCAAGTGCTTGTATCTTTTCAAAGGATGATTTAGTAATAGCTGGAAATGGAAGTCTTCTTGTAAATGGTAACTTTAATAATGGCATTTATTCAAAGGACGACATAACTATTACTGGTGGAAAAATAGACGTCAAAGCTGCAAACAATGGTATAAAGGGTAAAGATTCTATAGCGATTCTTTCTGCAGATATGTCTATTGATGCAGGTGGAGATGGTATGAGTTCAAGTAATGGAGAGGATGAAAGCAAGGGATTTATAAGTATAGAGGCTGGTAACTTTAAAATTGTATCTGGAGAGGATGGAATACAAGCAGAAACTTGTCTTGAAATAAAAGGTGGAAGTTTTGATATAACTACTGGTGAAGGTGCTACAATTACAAGCTGGAATAATGAAGATAAATGGGGTAAGCCGGATTTTGGTGATGGATTTAATAGAAATGATTTTAGCAGTGAGTCTGGAACAAATTCTTCTGTAGATGCTGTTAGCATAAAAGGAATTAAGGCTGGAGCTAATATTACAATAACAGATGGAGTATATACTATTAATTCTGAAGATGATGCTATTCATACTAATGGTGATATAGAAATTAACAATGGAACATTTAATATTAAATCAGGAGATGATGGTCTGCATGCCGATGATATATTAAACATAAATGGTGGAGAAATTACAGTAAATCAGTGTTATGAAGGTATTGAAGCGACCTATATAACTGTGAATGATGGAAATATACACGTTATATCAAATGATGATGGATTCAATGCCGCTGGAGGTAACGATTCGTCATCAATGCAAGGTAGACCAGGTGGAAATATGTTTAGCGGTTCTACAGGTACTTTAACCTTTAATGGAGGTTATGTATATGTAAATACATCTGGTGATGGCTTAGATGCTAATGGCACAATTAATATAACAGGTGGATATATTATAGTTGATGGACCTGCTAGTGGCGGAAATGGAGCTCTTGATTTTGATTCTAGTTGTAAGATGACAGGAGGATTTTTAATAGCTGTAGGTTATTCTCAGATGGCTCAGATGCCTACAGATGCAGATGTCAATTGTGTAATGATAGGCTTTGATGAATATATTTCTGATGGAAAATTGATTAATATAGCAGATGATGATAATAATTCAATTATAACCTTTAAAGGAACTAAGTCGTATAACAATATGGTTATATGTACATCTGCATTTACTAAGGGTAAAGATTATACAGTATCCATTGGTGGAAGTATTGATGGAGATGTAGTTGATGGTGTTTGTAGTGGTAAATATACAGGTGGTACTTTGTTTGAGACATTTACTATTGATGGAGAATCTACAACTTTAGGCAATGCAACTGGTGGAATGGGAGGCTTTGGACCGGGAGGTCAAATGCCGGGAGGACAGATGCCAGGAGGTCAAATGCCAGGCGGAGATATGCAAAAACCAGGTGGAGGAAGACATTAATTGAAATAATTGGCAAAATGTATTGATTTAAATACAATATATTTCCAAAATTCGACTTGTATACAATAAATTATAGAGGTATAATCTAGATATATTATGGGTGCGATTGTGCTCGATTTATGCAAAGGAGAATTTTGTTATGGCATTTATTGATGAAATGAAGAAAAAAGCAAAGCAGAACAAGAAGACTATTGTTTTGCCAGAGTCTATGGACAGAAGAATTTTTGAAGCTGCAGCAGAAATACTTGCAGAGGATGTTGCTAACATTGTTATCATTGGTACAAATGAGGAAGTAGCAGCAAATAGTGAAGGACTTGACATTTCTAAGGCAACTATCGTTGACCCAGCTACATATGAGAAGACAGAAGAATATATTGATACACTTGTAGAGCTTAGAAAAGCTAAGGGTATGACAAAGGAGGAGGCTACAAAGCTTCTTCATGAAGAGTATATGTTCTATGCATGTATGATGGTTAAGTGCGGAGATGCTGATGGTGTTGTTTCAGGTGCATGCCATTCAACAGCTAATACACTTAAGCCAGCATTACAGATTATTAAGACTAAGCCAGGAACAAAGCTTGTTTCAACATTCTTTGTAATGGAAGTTCCAAATTGTGAATATGGCGAGAATGGAACATTTGTATTTGGTGATTGTGGTCTTAATCAGAATCCTAACGCAGAAGAGCTTGCTGCAATCGCTGTTTCTTCAGCAGAGAGCTTTGAAGCACTCGTAGGTACAAAGGCTAAGGTTGCTATGCTTTCACATTCTTCAATGGGAAGTGCTAAGCATGCAGATGTAGATAAGGTAGTTGAGGCTACACGTATTGCCAAGGAGACAGCTCCTCAGTTTGAAATCGATGGTGAGCTTCAGGCAGATGCAGCTATGGTTCCAAGCATTGGTCAGTCAAAGGCTCCAAATAGCCAGGTTGCAGGTTCTGCAAATGTACTTATTTTCCCAGATTTAGATGCTGGAAATATTGGTTACAAGCTTGTTCAGAGACTTGCTAAGGCAGAAGCATATGGTCCAATGTGTCAGGGTATTGCAAAGCCTGTTAACGATCTTTCAAGAGGTTGTTCAGCAAAGGATATCGTTGGTGTTATAGCAATCACAGCAGTACAGGCTCAGGAGGTATAATATGAAGATATTAGTTATTAATTGTGGTAGTTCATCATTAAAATATCAGCTTTTCGATATGACTAGCGAAACAGTTATGGCGAAGGGTATTTGTGAAAGAATTGGTATTCAGGGTTCATTACTTACACATAAGCCAGTAGGCAAGGATGCATGTGAAGTTGCAAAGGATATGCCAGATCATAAGGTTGCAGTACAGATGGTACTTGATATGCTTGTTGATCCAGTTCACGGTGTTATTTCAGATGTTAATGAGATTTCAGCAGTAGGACATAGAGTTCTTCATGCTGCTCAGAAGTATATTGAATCAATTGTTGTTAATGAGGATGTTAAGGCTACAGTTCGTGAATGCTTTGATTTTGGACCATTACACAATCCTGCAAACCTTATCGGTATTGAAGCTTGTGAACATGCAATGCCAGGTGTAAAGAATGTTGCAGTATTTGATACAGCATTTCATCAGACAATGCCAGAGAAGGCATATATGTATGCTATTCCATATGAGTATTATGAAAAGTACGGTATTCGTAAGTATGGTTTCCACGGTACAAGCCATGCATTTGTATCAAAGAAGGCAATCGAAGTTGCTGGTTTAGATAAGGATAACTCAAAGGTTATCGTATGTCATATCGGTAATGGTGGTTCATGCTCAGCTGTATTGAATGGCAAGTGTGTAGACACAAGTATGGGTCTTACTCCACTTGAAGGTCTTATCATGGGAACAAGAAGTGGTGATATTGATCCTGCAGCTGTTCAGTTTATTGCAAATAAAGAAGGC
>JAFOCU010000152.1 GCA_017381055.1 Lachnospiraceae bacterium | reverse complement strand
CAAGCAGCAATAATCAGTATGCAGCACATAAAGATTATAGTAATGCCGTGACCGATGTCCTGTGTTAAGTTTAAATGAAAATTCCACATTTCTAAGTTAAGTTCTAAGTTATATGCTCCCTCCCGAAGAAGGGAGCGGTTAAATATCAAGTTACCAAGTTGCTCTACAAACTTGTGCCATCACTATTTATCCAATCTGCGCCATTGCTCCATATAACATAGCCAAGCGTTGTATCGAAATACCAATATCCCGCGCCAACGGTTGCAGCATTAGGCCTTTGTGCTGTTGTTCCAACTTTTATTGCTTCAGGGAAACCAAACGCATCAACAAATGTATTGTCAACTTTGAACAACTGCTTCTTATATGCTCTATGGTAATATTGCGTTCCATTCAAAGCATTTTGTGGACTTGTATATCCGTATGCTGGGCATGGAGTTAACGAGAATGCTGTAGTTACGTGATTACTTATATCTTCCTCATATACGACCCACTTAATACTTTTATCAAATGCAACCATATCGGTTACATTAAAGCCCAACTGAATCCTTCCGGCAATTCCTCCTGGCTTTGCATAAAGATGCACTAAGCGAGCAGTTTTATCTATGATTCCATTAAGGGTAAAATCTTGAGACAAAGAATGCCTAATGCTTCCAAATGTAAAATTACCTCCATCTAAGTGTATGTGTGCAACAAAATCTCCTGCTGAATATGATGATAATGCTTGCACTATAAGATGGCATTTACCAAAGAGAAATACATCGTGATTCTCAACTGATGTTAGTGTAAAACTGCCGACATAAACATCACCTGCATTGTAACTATAGTCATATGAAAAATTTGCGCCCTTACGTATGTGGTTATACACTCTGGCGTCAGAGTTGATGCCTTTTACTGGTTTCTCTGTGATAACAGAATTTTCTGTTATATCACCATCAATTACTCCACCATGAGTTAATGATTCGCGTCCACATCTTTCGTTGGTTATTCCAAAAGGTGCTATATAACCGAAACTTTCAGATGTTCTTAATCCTTTAAAGGTAATAGATAGTTCAGAAGATGAAATAGAGTCTAACTTATCTATTGGGAAAACCATTTTGTTAATATTATAATCGCTATTCTCCAATAAAATGTTTTCTCTCTGCAACAATACTTTTCCATCATGCACAAGACTAACGTCTACATATTTAAAAATGTTATAAATTTTAGACGCAGATTTCAATGCATAGAAATAGAGATAATTTCTTCCGAAAGTAAAAAACTCCTTATCGTCTAATTCACTTAGTTTAATTATAACTTGTATGTTCTCGCCTGAATATTTACTAGGAAAAACAACTTTAACCAACTCATTATTTACATTATCCATCAAACTAATAAATGGATTGAACATGTTGTTATGTCCTGTGATAGTACATTCTTCTGTTACATCAACTTTTGCCCCGTTTTCTACATTCTTTACTTGGATAAACACCTTTTCAGGATATTTAAAGTAAAAATTATCAAATACAGATGATGTGGGAAGGTCTTTTTCAGTTTCAGAAATTGGCATATATGGAAAGATGCGCTTTTCCATATATGGAATGGTGGTAGTCACACATGCGTTCTCTTTTTTTCTTGCTATCGCCCACTGAGCAGTACTACCAACATAACTACTTGTTTTAATGCCAAGGTCATACACCATAGAATAAAGGGAAAAATCTCCATATGTATCTATAAAGCCTTCCCCATTATCTTTAGATGAATATCCACCTCTTGGCTGATAGCAACCATGACAGTAGGTGCACAATGATTTTGTGATGATTCCCTTAACTGCGTAAAGATTACCATAATGATGAACATCCGACACAAAGCCACCTCCTGACTGATCAATATCATAACCCACTAATGCGTTATTAACATCTCCACTAAGACGGATAAAATTGTAATAACTTAAATCACCTGCATGTATATATATGCCTTTACCATGGTTCTCTCTATACCCGTTAGCATCCAAACTTTGAACAAAGAACATGTCGCAATCTATATCCAAGTCAACAATTTTGCCCTCATTAAAGGAAAGCACAGGGATATTGTCATATGTATAAACACCTCCACAATCAGAGTAATTTGTTATAAACAATAAACCTGCAATCTTTAATGTTCTTTCCCTGTCATTTGAGAAAGAAAACTTAAAAATTGTATTGTGCTGATTTGTATAAATGCCCGTTTTGATGTTTGGGATTGTTTCTGGGTCATTCATCAAAGCAAGGCGTTCCATATTTCCTAATATATTGACCGCCCTTGTTATGTTTATCGTCTTAGGACAATAAAACAATTTATTAGTAAACCTAATTGTATCAACATTACTATTGATTGCATCTTGTATCTCTGATGAGCAGTCCACAAGATTTTGATAGTCTACGCTCACATTATCAACAAACCAATCAATAATATACTCTTGGTTGCTTGTACAATCCCCCTCAAACACAATCTTTGAAAAGATTTTCTTATCATTGGCTTTGATTGTAAAATCTCCTACAAGATTACCATTTTTAACCATACCTCCGTTAAAGTATAGTACGCTTCCTTGTGGAATATTAACGGCTGAGCTAAAAAGATCAAACTCATATCTAATCTCATAAATGGTATTAGACTGAGACATTTGCTCTGCAAAAGTTTTATTCTTACGAAGAATAACATAGCCCATATTGTCTTGGTTCTCTCTACCCTTAAATTTAAGAAGTCCATTTTCTAATGTGAGGTCTTCCTCGTCAGCAAAAGAGAGGTTTCCATCTCCTTCGATGGACTGGCCATTGATTGTCTTTACACTCTGAACCGCAGTAGCACCCTTGGAAGCATTACTCCTAATTGTAGCAAGGTCTGAGATGGTGTCCTGCTTCTCATTGAGTGCATTGGCAACCGCCTTGTTCTGGATAGCATTGGTAGAAGTGGTGGAGAGTGCAGCATCCACTACGATGTCGCTTGTTCCACCGCCACCTCCACCACCTGTGCCGATATTGTTGATTCTCTCGTTCAGGTCGT
>JAFOCU010000151.1 GCA_017381055.1 Lachnospiraceae bacterium | reverse complement strand
GAGCAGTTTTCAAAGATAGTTATGATAGCTCAGGGGAAGTTTAGGGAGCTGTTGGTTGCAGATACAGCAAGCCGTTCAAAAATATTTAGAGATATATTTAAGACAGAGCCATACGATAAGCTTCAGCGTAAGATTAAGACAAAATATCTTGAGGTATATAAGGAAAATGCTAAGACAAATGATTCTATTAAACAGTTTGTTCAAGGTATAACTGCAACAGAAGAGTATGATAAGAAGGTGCGTCTTGAGAATATTGTTAATCAAGATATTATTGCCGATATAGATGAAGTTTTAGATATTGCAAAAGAGATAATAGAATTAGATGAGAAAGCATATCAAATAAATTTGACTCTTTTGGATGAAGAAAATATTCAGATACAAGAGAAGGGCAATAAGCTTGTAAAAGATGAGAAACTTATAGAAAATATTCATGCGTTACAAAAGGAAATAGTTAAATTAAATGAATATGAACAAAGATTTCTTATAGTTAAAGAAGCCTATGAAAGAGAAAATAACCTTAAGGATGAAAGGGATAAACTGCTTATAGAGCTAGAAAATGAAAAGAAGATAGTTGAAAAGTATAAGCAGTATGAAGAACAGGTAGATAAACTAGCGAAAGGTAAAGAAAAAGATACTACATTACAAGATGAACTTTGTAAGGCATTAGAAAATAAGAAATGTTTAGCAGAAAAGATAATAGATATAGAGTCGAAACAACAATTAAAGCTAGATAATGAGAAACAGTTGATGCTTTTGGAAGTGGCTATAAAAGAAAATGAAGAGTATGAAAAGAAGCTTAAAAAGATAACAGAAGGTCATGCAAGGCTTGTAAAAGCTGAAGAAAAGTATGAGAAAAAAGTTCATGAGTTTAAGGAAAAAGAAGCGAAGTGTAATTCTATAAATAAAGATTACAATACTGCATTTAAGGATTTTATTGATGCTCAAGCAGGCATAATGGCAAAGAGATTAGAAGATAATCCGGATATGCCATGTCCTGTATGTGGTTCTCTTTCACATCCTAGGCTTGCTAAATATACTGAAACAGCTCCAAGTGAAGAGGAAGTAAATAGTCTTAAGGCTAAGCTAGACAAGGCGACAAATGATGTTATGGTAGCTAGTAATGAAGCTGGACAGGCTAATATAGCTAAGGGTAATGAAAAAGAGCATTTGTTAGAGATGATAAGAGAGATTGATAGTAGTTTAACTATTGATAATTATTATGATAATGTATGTCGTATGCTACCTAAGACTCAGGAAGAGGGTTCTAATCTAAAGGGTGAGAAAGATAAATTAATAAAGGTATTAGAGATTCTGGACAAGGAGCTAGGTGAAATATCAAGCTTAAAACATAAGTTAGAAGGTCTAGATGAACTTATTAAGAATAAAGAAATTCAAATTAATAATAACAAGCTAGAGCTTAAACAACTAGAAACGAATATAGAAAATATTAAGAGAGAGCTTAAAAGTGATAGTGAGGAACAGGCTTTAGAAAGCTTATCCAAAAAGGAAATTCTTTATAAGGAAATGGTAGCAGGTTATGAGTTGGCTGTAGAAGAATATAATAAAAATATAAATGAAAAGACTCAGTCAAAGGCTATAGTAGACCAATTGCTTAAGCAAATTAATGAGCTTAATATGAATGATGTTACGGACGAAAGTCTAGACCAAGCAAGGAAAGAGTTGCTTATTAGAGTAGAGGATATAAAAGAACAGTTAGAACTATTAAATACTAAAAGAAGTAAAATAATAGATGATAACAATAATATATATTCGAGAATTCAAGGTAATAAGCATATTGTGGAAGCGGTGCAAGTGCAGAAACATAATTTATCTAAGATAGCAACTCGCTTATCAGGACTTAAGACATTATCTGATACTTTAAATGGTGAAATGGAAGGTAAAGATAAAATAAAGCTTGAAACCTTTGTGCAAATATCGTATTTTGAACAGGTTATTCAAAAAGCAAACACAAAGCTTTTTGAGATGACAGAGGGACAGTATGAGTTTGTGAGAGATGTTTCTTCAGAAGATAAGAGAACAAAGTCGGGATTAGAGTTAAGTGTATATGATCATTATAACGGAACCATAAGAAGTGTTAAGACACTATCTGGTGGTGAAGGATTTATGGCAGCACTGTCGTTGGCATTAGGAATGGCGGATATTATAGAAGAATCAGCAAGTGGAATTTCTATCGACACAATGTTTATAGATGAAGGCTTTGGCTCATTAGATGAAGTGGCATTAGAACAGGCGATGAAGGTACTATCTAAGTTATCTGAAGGCAATAAGCTAGTGGGTATTATTTCTCATGTGGCAAGTCTTAAAGATAGGATAGACAAACAGATAAATGTAGAAAAACATATATCTGGAGGATCCAATGTAAAAATAGTAGTGTAAAAAAGATAAGAAAAAAGGTAATCCCCGTAATACTAAAAAAGTATTGCGGGG
>JAFOCU010000150.1 GCA_017381055.1 Lachnospiraceae bacterium | reverse complement strand
ATTATAATAAGGCTACACAGAAGGGACTTATAGCTCATTACAAGGCTATCAATGATGCTGTTAATGTTCCTATTATCTTATACAATGTTCCAAGTAGAACAGGTGGATGTAATATTTTACCAGAGACAGTTATGGCTATATGTGATGTAGCTCCTAACGTAGTAGCTATAAAGGAAGCTTCAGGTAATATTTCACAGGTGGCTAAGCTTGCATCTCTTTCAAAGGGGAGAATCGATATCTATTCTGGAAATGATGACCAGATCGTACCTTTATTATCACTTGGTGGAAAGGGTGTTATCTCAGTATTATCAAATGTTGCGCCTAGACAGACACATGATATCGTAGCGGAGTACCTTGCTGGTAACGTAGAGAAGAGCTGTCAGTTACAGCTTGATGCTATCGAGGTTGTAGAAGCATTATTCTGTGAGGTAAATCCTATCCCAGTTAAGGCTGCTATGAATCTTCAGGGCAAGAATGTAGGAACACTTCGTATGCCACTTACAGATATGGAAGAGAAGAATGTGGAGAGACTTGCAACAGCTATGCGTAAGTATGGTATCTTAGATTAAATATAGAGTAGATGTTGTTGTAATTGGTTATAAATATAAGCAATGTGTCTTGTATTTACATTTTAGAAAGAACAGGTAGAAAAAATGGTTAATATTATAATGGTAGGTTGTAATGGCAAAATGGGCCAGGTTATAACAAATATCGTTAAAGACGATGCGGATGCAACAATTGTTGCAGGTGTAGATGTATTTGACGATGGTCACAATATATATCCTGTATATAAGAGTATTTCAATGGTTCAGGAAGATGCAGATGTTATAATTGATTTCTCTAATCCAGCATCTTTAGAGTCTATATTAGAATATTCTGTAGAGAGTCAGGTGCCAGCAGTTTTATGTTCAACAGGTTATTCTAAGGAACAGATTGCTCAGATAGATGAGGCAGCTACAAAGGTTGCAATTCTTCGTTCTGGTAATATGTCTCTTGGTATCAATACAATGGCTAAAGTTATGAAGGCTGTAACTAAGGTGCTTACAGAGGCAGGATTTGATGTAGAGATAGTAGAGAAGCATCACAATCAGAAAATTGATGCTCCTAGTGGAACAGCTCTTATGCTTGCAGATGCTGTAAATGAGCAGCTTAATAATGAGTATGAGTATTGCTATGACAGAAGCCAGATAAGAGAGAAGCGTCCAGAGAAGCAGATTGGTATCAGTGCTGTAAGAGGCGGTTCAATTGTTGGTGAGCATGAAGTAATATTTGCAGGTACAGATGAGGTACTTGAGTTTAAGCACACAGCTTATTCAAAGGCTATTTTTGCTAAGGGTGCAGTACAGGCAGCTAAGTTCTTAAAGGGACAGAAGGTTGGTATGTACTCTATGAAGGACGTAATTGGCGAATAATTGAAAAAATAAAAAAGTGTATAAAAAAAGTCTCCTTTGTAAATAAATATATGTAGTAAATTAATTACTAAATATATCAAAGGAGACTATTATTATGGGTAAATTTAAAAGAATGTCCTTGGTTTT
>JAFOCU010000149.1 GCA_017381055.1 Lachnospiraceae bacterium | reverse complement strand
ATAGATGTGGACTTCTATAGATATTTCATAGGTCGTGATGATCAGTCAGTTAATGAAAAGGTTATGATATCACGAATTGACCAGCATATTAGAGTGGCTAAGCTTATGACAGAGGAATTCTTAAAGACTAAGATAGAGAGCAAGAAGCTTGAAAAGTATATGCTTCAGTACTTAAGTATGATGTATTGTATAGCATCGATTATGCTTATAAGAGCAAAAGATAAGGAAAAGCTTAAGATGAAGGATGAATTATGGCAGTGGCTTAAGGATACAGACGAGACACTCTATAAGAAGATAAAGAAGTCACCTTTATGTTTTGCTAATTTTATTCCAGGACCTATAGGCAGAGGTATCTATGTAATAGGCTATAAGATAGCTCAGAAGGTGTTTGGGTTTAATTAAAAAGTCATTTAGGTGGAGTTCCTGCTTTGCAGGTTTGATAGCCATTTATAAACATCTGCTTACATGCAAGCATGATGCATCTGTGTATAAATGGCTATCAAATCTGTGAATAGTAACAATTTAAAAAAAAACCAAAAATTTACTTGACATAAATCCATTTGCATAATATAATAGCGGAGCAGGTTTGGAAAAGCAATGGGATCTTAGCTCAGCTGGGAGAGCATCTGCCTTACAAGCAGAGGGTCACAGGTTCGAGCCCTGTAGGTCCCACTCATTACTTTCAAATCAGATTATGGCTAAGTAGCTCAGTTGGCTAGAGCACGCGGTTCATACCCGCGGTGTCAGGGGTTCGAATCCCTTCTTAGCCACTAAGACCTAAGATAATTCTTGGGTCTTTTTTTTATGTATTTAAAAGCCCATTTTACTTGAAAATAGTGGTAGGTTGTGCTATTCTGTAATTTGGAGTTTTGTTTTTATGCAGAAAGGGAATAATATGTTAACTAAGGTTAAAGATTTTATGAAAAAGTATAGCCATTGCTGGACTTTACTATACTTTCCAATATATATGATATGGTTTACATGGCTTGAAAGAAAGGTGACACCAAATTCAGATTACACAAATATTCATGTGTATGTGGATGATTTGATTCCGTTTTGTGAATGGTTTGTAATACCATATGTTTTATGGTTTGTGTATATTGCAGGTGTTATGGCATTTATTTTATTTACATCTAGAAAAGAGTTTTATGAAGCTAGTGCATATATGTTTATAGGAATGTCAATGTGCTTGTTTATATGTACAATATGGCCAAACGGTCAGGATCTAAGAGTGCAGGAGTTTACAAGCGAAAACATCCTTACATCAATTATGGGATTTATATATCATGCAGATACTAATACAAATGTTTTCCCAAGTATTCATGTATATAATTCAGTAGGAGCGGCGATTCTTATATTTAGAAGTCATATACTTAAGAAGTATACATGGGTGAAGGCTTCATCAGTAATACTGAGTACACTTATTATAATGTCTACAGTATTTTTAAATCAGCATTCAATAATGGATGTTTTTGGTGGACTAATATTAGCAGCCTTGATGTACATACCAGTTTACTGTGTAGATTGGGCTAAGGTGAGAGAAACTGTAAGCAAGAAAAAAGTAGCAAAGAAAAGTGTAACAACAAATTAGTGTTTTTATATTATATAAGGAGAACTTATGAGAATAGGAATGGGTTATGATGTCCACAAGCTTGTGGAAGGAAGAAAACTTATTATAGGTGGAGTGGATATTCCTTATGAGAAGGGATTGCTTGGACATTCAGATGCAGATGT
>JAFOCU010000148.1 GCA_017381055.1 Lachnospiraceae bacterium | reverse complement strand
TTATTAATACTTCTTCTTCCTTCAGCAACAATTGCTGGCATATGAACAAAATTAGAATCTAAAAGTACTATCTGAGATACATTTCTAGCTGCATCTGACCCTGAACCAAAAGCAATACTACAATCAGCCTCCTTCAAAGCCATAACATCATTTACTCCATCACCAGTCATAGCTACTGTATGACCGTTTGCTTTTAAAGCTTCAACCAACAGTAGTTTCTGGTCTGGTGTCACCCTACCAAATACTGAATATTTCAATGCAGCCTCTTTAACTTCCTCTTCTGTTGTCAATGTTGAGGCATCTATATAATTATCAGCATCATCCAAACCAGCTTTTTTGGCAATATATGAAACAGTAAGAGGTGCATCGCCTGAAATAACTTTTATATTTACACCTTGATTCTTAAAATAGTTAAGTGTTTCCCTAGCATCCTCTCTTATCTTATCACTGACAATAATAAGAGCATATACTTCCTCTTCCCTTGCTAATACAAGGACTCTGCGTCCTATTCTAGAATACTCCTCTATCATTTTTTTAATATCTTGCATACAATTAGGTGAAACAAATTCCAATGCTCCTAGATTATATGTACCTTCATTTTTAAATGTAACTGTACTCTTCTTTTTAGCAGACGAAAAGCTTTCCTTTGATACAACTTCATATGCACCTTCTGATACTATATATGTATCAGCAAAATCCCTTATTGCTTCAAATGTTGGATTATTATCATCAAGTGCACTTGTGTATGACTTTAGTAGCTCACCCACATCACCTGCGGACATTTCTTTCTTAATAGGAATTAAATCCTCAACGATCATTGTGCCTTCTGTAATAGTGCCTGTTTTATCCAAGCACAGCATATCAACTCTAGCCAATGTCTCTATACAAAATAATTCTTGAACTAATACCTTTTGCTGACCTAACTTTACTACACTTACCGCTAATACCACACTAATAAGCAATACCAATCCTGATGGAATCATACCTATAACAGCCGCCACAGTTGCAACTACTGCATCAGCAAAGCTCCTACCCATATTTAACTGATTAAGAAATAATAATCCAGCAACTGGTGCTAGTGCAATTGTTACTATTTTAATAATAAGCTTAATTGAACTAAGTATCTCCGAATAAGGCTTTTTAATATACTTTGCCTTTCCTACTATCTGATTGACATAATTATCCTTACCAACATGAATAACCTCTGCCTTGGCACTTCCAGACACAACAAAACTACCGGACAAGACATTATCACCTACTTTTTTATATATAGGCTCAGCTTCTCCGGTAAGAAGACTTTCATTTACTTGACATTCACCTTCTAAAATCACTGCATCTGCACAGATTTCATTTCCATTTCTAATAACCATTACATCGTCTAAAACGATTTCTTCCAAGGGAACATCACATTCTACATTATCTCTTATAACCTTAGCATGAGGTGCTGACAATAAGGACAATCTATCTATAACCCTCTTAGATCTTATCTCTTGAACAACACCTATAACAATATTCCAAAATACTACCCCCATAAACATCACATTTTTATATGAGCCTACAAGGATAACACATATTGCCAATGTAAGGTTAAGGCAATTAAATAGTGTAAATATATTGCCACCAATAATCTGCTTTATAGACTTTGTCTTTACTGAAAAATTCCCGTTTACAAGCCCCTCTTTTATTCTTTTTTCAACTTGAGCACTGCTAAGACCTATGGTCTTATTTCCCTCTAACATGTATCTAACTCCTATTTAAACTATTAGTATTTTAAGGTTCCCCCTTGACTTTTAATATATTCCTTATATGAAGCATCATCGTAATTATAAGTCATATATCTTACACCACCATATCCATACATCGGATTATAAGTTTCTACACCATATTCTACCTTATATGAAAGTATTCTTGATGATGTTTCTGTTGCTAATGGAATACACTGATACTGAGATAATATTCCTGTCTCTAATGCTGATAATATAGCAATTCTAGCCTGCATGTTTCCAACATATACAGACTCATCATTCATTGCAAGTGTCCAATCTCGATATGTTTTACTTACATCCTCAGCAGTTCCGTCACCATCAAAATCATACGCTATATTTAATGTATCTACAGCTGGATTCCATCCACATGACTCCTGTATTGTACCTGCGTACTCTGATACAGTATACATACCGATAGTGGTAAACGGTGTTATAACGTTTCCGCCCCAAGCACCTTTTATCATCTCCACTTTGCCTTCTACACATTCAATATATCTATTTTCATTACCACACTTATATTCAACAGTTAACTTTCCTTCAAAACCTGTTCCATTAGTTGCATTAGCAAGCATTTCATTAACAAGTTTTTCCTCCATAAGTTCCTGCTTTGTAAGCTCCTTTTCTGATGACACTACACATCTTAACTTAATATCTTGTCCTTCTGTGTAATTACCATCACTTATTGCCTTATCATATACAGCTGCAAACAATTCCTTTGCTTTCTCTACACTAAATCCTGTAAGTGCGTTATAGGCTTCATCTAAATCCTTATATGTTCCGCCTTCACCATATGTCAATCCATAGCTAGCAACCAAAGGCTTCTTTGCTGCTTCTATCTGTCTATACACAGCTCCCACGCTATATGTTTCATCTATATAATAGGCATCACTTAACAAATAAATTGCTGGATTATAATTAGATGTTGCTTCCTTACATATAGTACTTCTATCTATAGCATAAGATATAGCTTTTCTAAAACCATCATAATTTAACACTCTTTTATTTGTGCCATCATTTAAGTCTTTTTCCATTGCAATAAGCTTATCCATATCTGTAGCAAATATCCATCTATACGTACATGTATCCTCTACTGTATATATTCGATCTGATTCCATATATCCTTTAACTAACTTATCAGTTAAAATCATTTCATCTATTTTACCACTTAAAAGTAACTGTTCAGCTTCAGCAGCATCCTCTATTTCATGAACCACAATATGAGTTGTCTGATACTGACCTTCATATGACTCATCTTTATAGCCATACCACTCTTTATTCTTTTCCATTTTTAGCTTATGTTCTTCTATTTTTGTAAGTTTATATGGGCCATAAGACATAAACGTACCATCTTC
>JAFOCU010000147.1 GCA_017381055.1 Lachnospiraceae bacterium | reverse complement strand
CGATTTACGCCTCTGTTGTCTCCTCAGCTGCTTCCTCTACGTCTACAGCCTCACCCTGGTTAGCTTCGATAACAGCATCTGCCATCTTAGAAACGATAAGCTTAACTGCTCTGATAGCATCATCATTACCAGGAATGATGTAATCTAACTCTTCTGGATCACAGTTTGTATCACCGATACCGATTAACTTAATACCAAGTGAATGTGCTTCCTGAACACAGATTCTTTCCTTCTTAGGATCTACAACGAAGATAGCGTCTGGGATCTTCTTCATATCCTTGATACCACCAAGGTTCTTCTCAAGCTTATCCCACTCCTTCTTAATCTCGATAACTTCCTTCTTTGGAAGAACATCAAATGTACCATCTTCAGCCATAACTTCGATAGCCTTTAATCTTTCAATTCTTGACTGGATTGTCTTGAAGTTTGTGAGCATACCACCTAACCATCTCTCGTTAACGTAGTACATACCACATCTCTCAGCCTCTGTCTTAACAGCATCCTGAGCCTGCTTCTTTGTACCAACAAAAAGAACTGTACCGCCCTCAGCTACTACATCAGCGATAGCCTTGTAAGCCTCGTCAACCTTACCAACTGACTTCTGTAAGTCGATGATATGGATACCATTTCTCTCTGTGTAGATGTACTCAGCCATCTTAGGGTTCCATCTTCTTGTCTGATGTCCGAAATGAACACCTGCCTCAAGTAACTGCTTCATTGAAATAACGCTCATTTTTAATACCTCCGGTTTTTAAATAATATTCTTTCACATACTTCCTGTCTTATATAGACCTCAAAGACCTCGAGCACGGCACCTTTTGAGAATTCATATGTGTGTTTATTGCATTTCCGTGTACTTTTACACAGTCAGCCTTGTTATCTTAACATAAAAAAAGTCCCTATGCAAGGACTTTTTTACATTTTCTAATTTGCATTTGATTTGCGAATAATAAACTCCGCTAACTCTTCATATGACATACTGCTATTTACAGTAAATGTTCCATTTTGGATTCTAGACGAATATCCATTATCACACAAATAATCATTAAACTTATCTGCGTCATCTATTATGCCCGCACTTTCAAGCTTGTTTGACACATCTATAGATGTTGTTCTTGATGTAACTGTAAGTTCATATGTTTTCTGTGGAGTATTATTTTTTGTAGTAGTTTCTTCAGTTGTCTCTTCTTTTTTTGTTGTTTCTTGTGTAGTTTCTTCCTTTGTTGTGTTTTCTTCTGATGATTTCTCCTCTGAGCTCACTTGGTTAGTTGTTTGTTCCTCTGTAGATTGCTCATTTAATGTAGTATCATCTGACGAAATTACACTTGATGATGTTTCTTCTGCATCTGGATATATCATTCCTAACTCAGATGCTCTTTCCTTTATCTGTTTATCGGACATCTTATATGAATACGAAATGAAGAGTATAATCGTAGCAAATAATATGCCTGTACCTAATCCTCTTAAATAATATTTGAGTTTCATTTTAGTAGCTCCTATCTAGAATTAAATAAATCAATAACTAATCTTACTTCTCCAATACCAAGTCCAAGTTCTTTTGCAATCTCAATATTGCTCTTGCCCTTAGCATATAAATCCAAAATCATCTGATTGTTATTGCTAATTTGTCGCTTTCTTACGCTGCTCTTTTTCTCTGGAGCCTTAGTTTCTTCTACACTTTCAGTCTCTGTAACCACTTCACTGTTTACAACAGGTTCTTCTTTTGATGCTACTACATTTTTCTTTGTCACATCTTTTGCAACATCATTAACAATAGCCATCTTCTTTACACTAGCCTTGACTGCTTCAATGTCTCTAATAGTATTCTTTAATACTTCTTCCTTATCATTTAACATATTATATAGAAACATAACTTCATCATGGTTCTGATTAATCTTTTCTTGAATATCATTTGAATATTCTCCCATAGCCATGATTTTTTCTGTCGTAAGTTTTTCAATTCTTACTTCCATTTCATCGATTTTGTCGTCAATAATATTAGCAACCTCTGCTTCCACTTCTCGCTTTACTATCTCTTCTGTTACACTAGTAACATTTACTCCATCGATTATGTCATCCTTCATATCTTGAGCCATAAGATGTTCAGAGAACAAAAAGCTACATACTACACATATGATTCCTATAATTATCAAACATATATCTAAACCTGTCATTTTTTATGCTTCCTTCTAACTAAATTATATTTTTATATCGAAGCCCCCTTGGCTTTTAACTAACACCTTTTCTTCTGCTTGAGCTTCTTCTTTAACTTTTTTCTTAACTTTAACACTAACGTATTCATTACTTCCCTTTTCTTTAGCGTCAAACTTTTGCTGTTCCTTGCTAATGTTTTCCTTACGGATAACATTTTCCGACTTCTGCTGCACTTCCTTCTGTGTAGTTGCCGCTATATTAGCCTGTTCAACAGCTGGTTTTGTATTTTCTGCATGCTTTATACTAGTCATGTTCTGACTATTTTGAACTGTTCCTTGTATAACTACTGGCCTTACAATCATACTATCCCTCCATTAAAATCAACACTAAAATGATAAAGGTTTAATCTCACCTTTCTGCTTCATAAACTTAACATGTGCTAAATCCTCATGGATTAAAATATAGTCTCCCGCAATAACAATCTTTGTACCTGCATGTACATCACTATTTATCTGTATTTTTGCATGAGCATTACTTGCTAACTGCTCTGAAAGATTAGAATACTCGTCTGACAATTTCTTAATTTCAGCATCAAGAAGTATCATATTCTTAGTAAACTGTGGTATAAGCGACATTTTCTCTGGCTCTAATATACCCATTTCCTGTTTTTTTCTCATAAGCTGAACGAGTTGATCAAACTTTGTTCTCTCCTCTGTCTTTTCAGTTATAAGTGTCTTTATCTCTGACATTCTTGCTGCAACAGTAGGATCTGTTCCTACTTCAACCTCTGTTGTAGTTCCCATTGCTGATCCTATTCGTGTAGCCTCAATAAGTACGGATGAGCGAACCTTTCCGCCCATAATATTGCCATTCTTTCCTCTAACGTAAATATCTCCCTTTGCCATTACATTACTATGTAAAATAGTATCTGTTTCGATATATCCTTCCGCACTAACATCAGCACTTTCGATAAACTTGGATATAAGATTTCCCTTACATACCAATTTACCTTTACCCATACCCTGGATACCTCTGTGTAAAATAATATCTCCATCAGCATATATACTAGCGCCTTCAACTACACCAAATATTTCAACATTTCCATTTGCATGTACTGAGAAACCAGTTCTTACATTACCTTTTATAGTAACTGAACCATTATATTCAATATCACCTGTTGAATTATCGACATCTGCTGGCACATCATAGTTATCTGATACAAATACTCTATCTCCCTCTAAAGTAGCATGTCCATCTACTAAGGAAATAAGCTGTAATCCATCCTCGGTTAACTCAATATTTTTACCATGTTTAAGAACCATTCTCTCAACTCTTGCTGGTCTAACTTGAGCACCATATATATCTACACCCGGTGTTCCTAAATCTTCTTTTGTAAGCACAGCTAATACATCACCTTTAGATACATGGCTAATATTATCTAAGTGATGGAAATCTACAGAACCATCATCCTTAAGTCTAGGCTTTGCAGTCTTATCAGTTTTAAACTTATACTCAATTGACGCATTATGTCCTTGAATCGGTTTTGTTCCAAGAGCTACTACAACATTTGTACAATATTCTGGTTCTAATTCATGTTTCTTTAATGCCTCAGTAACAATACCTGTATTGATCTTTAATGCCTTTAAATCACGTTCAAATTCATCTGCATCTGCTCTTTTTCTACCCTCACT
>JAFOCU010000146.1 GCA_017381055.1 Lachnospiraceae bacterium | reverse complement strand
GTATCTAAGATTTTTGCTGAGATTTTAGATGATGTGAATATTGAACAGTAGTTTTTGTTTAGAGAAGAGGTGCGTAAATTTGAGAACAGCAAAAGTTGATGTAAAAGAAAATTCTAAGATTAAGATTATACCATTAGGCGGATTAGAAGCTATCGGTATGAACATAACTGTATTTGAGTATGAAGATGAGATTATCGTAGTTGATTGTGGTTTATCATTCCCAGATGATGATATGTTAGGAATTGACTTAGTTATTCCAGATATCACATATCTTAAGGATAATGCTGATAAGGTAAAAGCATTTATTATCACTCATGGACACGAGGATCATATTGGTTCTCTTCCATATGTTTTAAAGGAAATTAATGCTCCAATATATGCTACAAAGCTTACACTTGGTATTATAGAAGGAAAGCTTAAGGAGCACGGTATAGAGAAACTTGTCAAGAAAAAGGTTGTAAAGCACGGCCAGACAGTTACACTTGGTTCTTTCAAGGTAGAGTTTATTAAGGTTAATCATAGTATTGCTGATGCAGCAGGTCTTGCTATAACTACACCAGCAGGTATTATTGTTCATACTGGTGACTTTAAGATTGACTATACACCTATGTTTGGTGATACAACAGATCTTACAAGATTTGGTGAATTAGGTAAGAAGGGTGTACTTGCGGTTATGGCAGACAGTACAAATGCTTTAAGACCAGGATTTACTCCATCAGAAAGAAATGTTGGAAAGACTATTGATCATATTTTTGCAGAGAATACAAAGCAGAGAATTATTATTGCTACATTTGCATCTAACGTAGACAGAGTTAGACATATTATCAATACAGCTGCTAAGTATAATAGAAAAGTTATAGTAGAAGGTCGTAGTATGGTAAATATTATCAATACTGCAACTGAACTTGGATATCTTGAGGTACCAGAAGGAACACTAATAGATATTGAAGAGATGAAGAGCTATACAGATGAACAGCTTGTACTTATCACAACTGGTAGCCAGGGTGAGTCGATGGCAGCGTTGTCTAGAATGGCAGCATCTATTCATAAGAAAGTTACAATTAAGCCAGGAGATACAATTATCTTCAGCTCAAGTCCAATTCCTGGAAATGAGAAGGCAGTTACAAAGGTTATCAATGAATTATCTATGTTAGGCGCCAATGTAATCTTCCATGATACACACGTATCAGGACATGCATGTGAAGAAGAAATTAAGCTTATTTATTCACTTCTTAAGCCAAAATATTCAATACCACTTCACGGTGAGTATAGACATCTTAAGGGACAGGCAGAGATTGCAGAGTCAATGGGTGTAGATAAGGAAAATATCTTTATTTTATCATCAGGAGATGTATTAAATCTTAGTCAGTCAGAAGCTTATGTATCAGATACAAGAGTGCCAGCAGGCGGAATTCTTGTAGATGGTCTTGGTGTAGGTGATGTAGGAAATATCGTATTAAGAGATAGACAGAATCTTGCTGAGAATGGAATTATTATTGTTGTTATGACTTTTGAAAAGTACAGCAATCAGTTACTTGCTGGTCCAGATATGGTTTCAAGAGGCTTTGTATATGTAAGAGAGGCAGAGAATCTCTTAGAGGAAGCAAGAGCTACAGTTAATGATGCAGTTTTAGATTGTATTGACAGAAATGTAACAGACTGGGGCAAGATTAAGATGGTTGTTAAGGAGACACTTAGTGATTATCTCTGGAAGAAGATTAAGAGAAATCCAATGATTCTTCCGATTATTATGGAGGTTGAGTAATAGTGACAGATGCGGTAAAGGCTAAAGCTGAGGAGCTTAAGTATGCTATACTTAATAGCGAAGAATATAAGAATTTTGATATGTATAGAAAAAAACTTCTTGAGCATCCAGAGCTTAGAGAACAGGTTAATAATTTTAGAGCGATGAATGTACGTCTACAGATCGAGAAGGCTAGTTCTGGAAATGTAGATATGCAAAGATTTGCCTCAGATAATGTAGACCTACTTAATAATAGTTTGGTTCGAGATTTTCTTAATGCTGAGCTTATATTATGTAGAATGATGCAGAAGATTAATAGTATCTTGGTATCAGAAATTGATTTAGAACTAGACTTTTTATAATCTTTTGTTTATAATGCAAATGATTAGAAGAAATGTTTAGATAGGTAGGAAGTTTGTATGAATTTAAGAAAAACCGCTATGATGATATTCAGACTTACAATGAAAATGGCTATTGTGGCTGTTGTTGTGGCTGTGTTTTATGTGGTATGCTCAAAAACATTTGAATATGGTGCGGCTATTTTTTCAGAGGAGGCGATGGCTCCCTATGGAAAAGGCGTTGAGGTAGTGGTTACGATTCCAAACGATACTTCGGCAGGTGAGCTTGGCAAGATATTGCAGAAGAATGGTCTTATAAAAGATGCGGGCATCTTTAAGATTCAAGCGTTTTTGTATGATCTTACTATTACACCTGGAACATATGAGTTCTCTACAGAGAATAATGTTGAAGATATTATAGATATCATAAATGCCAATAAACCTAAGAAAGAAGAAAAGAGCGGAGATTAGGATGATAGTAAACGATAGAATCGTGTCCTATATTCATTCATTAGAGAGTCAGAATAGTGAGACTCTTGCAAAAATTGAACAGTGTGCAATTAAAGATAATGTGCCGATTATCCGAAAAGAGATGGAGAGCTTTTTAAGGGTTATGTTAAGTATTAGCAAGCCTTTAAATATATTAGAGCTTGGATGTGCTATAGGATATTCGGCAATTCTTATGAGTGAATATTTGCCTGAGGGCGGACATATAACAACAATAGAAAATTATGATAAGAGAATAGTAGAGGCAAAAGCTAATATACAGATGGCAGGCTTGGAGAATAAGATAACATTATTAGAGGGTGATGCTATGGAGGTTATGAAGGATTTAGAAGATGAAAAGTATGATTTCGTCTTTATGGATGCGGCTAAGGCTCAGTATATTAATTTTTTACCAGAGGTTATGCGTCTTATGAAGCCAGGTGCAATTCTTATTGCAGATAATGTATTGCAAGATGGAGATATTATAGAATCTAGATATGGCGTTATAAGAAGAAATAGAACTATTCATAGTCGTATGAGAGAGTATATGTATCAAGTGAAGCATATGGATGAGTTGGAGACAACCATAGTGCCTATTGGTGATGGAATTACCATGAGTGTTAAAAAGGAGAAAAAAGATGTACAGTAGACCAGAATTGTTAATACCGGCAAGCAGCTTAGAGGTGCTTAAAGTAGCAGTAATGTTTGGTGCGGATGCAGTTTATATTGGTGGCGAGGCTTTTGGACTTCGTGCAAATGCAAAGAATTTCTCTAAGGAAGATATGATAGAGGGAATTGATTTTGCTCATAAGCATGGAGTAAAGGTGTTTGTTACCGCAAATATATTAGCACATAATAGTGATTTAGAAGGCGTTAGAGAATATATGGAAGAGTTAAAGGAGATTAAACCAGATGCTCTTATTATCGCTGACCCAGCTATATTTACTATTGCTAAAGAGGTATGCCCTGAGATAGAGGTACACATAAGTACACAGGCTAATAATACTAACTATGGAACATTTAGATTTTGGCATAGTCTTGGTGCTAAGAGAGTTGTTACAGCTAGAGAATTATCTTTAGCAGAAATTAAGCAGATAAGAGATAATATTCCAGAGGACCTTGAGATAGAGACATTTATTCACGGTGCTATGTGTATTTCTTATTCGGGAAGATGCCTTCTTAGTAGTTTTATGGCGGGAAGAGATGCAAATAAAGGTGCCTGCACACATCCATGTAGATGGAAGTATGCGGTGATGGAAGAGTCTCGTCCAGGTGAATACATGCCGATTTATGAAAATGAAAGAGGAACATATATATTTAACTCAAAGGATTTGTGTATGATTGAGCATATTCCAGAGATGATGGAGTCTGGCATAGATAGCTTTAAGGTGGAGGGAAGAATGAAAACTGCCCTTTATGTTGCCACAGTTGCCAGAACATATAGAATGGCTATTGATGACTATAAGAAGTCACCAGATTATTATAGAGAAAGAATTCCATTTTATAAGTCAGAGATTGCTAAGTGTACTTATAGACAGTATACAACAGGTTTCTTCTTTGGAAAGCCAGATGAGAATACTCAGATATATGATAGCAACACATATGTTAAAGAGTACACTTATCTTGGTCTTATTGAAGGAAAGAATGAGAATGGATATAAGATAACTCAGAGAAATAAGTTTGTTGTTGGGGAAATGATAGAGGTTATGAAGCCTAACGG
This sequence comes from Lachnospiraceae bacterium, assembly GCA_017381055.1. Classification (GTDB taxonomy): domain Bacteria; phylum Bacillota; class Clostridia; order Lachnospirales; family Lachnospiraceae; genus SVEL01. Next base: position 2,419 of record JAFOCU010000146.1, on the reverse strand, counting down.
TGAAAATATTCAGGTTGAGGTTAAGGGTATTTATACTGAAGATGGTGAGAGTAGAGAGAGTGCTCCACATCCAAAGGAAGTATTGTACGTTGATTTAGGAATTGAATTAGAGGAATTTGACATATTAAGAAGAGCAGAGCAGTAACTTTGGATAGGCTACCTGCATAAAATATAATAAACAATGCAGGTGCTCTTTATGGAAGCTTTCAAGGAACCGTTAACTAAGGAAGAGGAAGAATTGTGGCTTGCTAGATATAAAGATGGAGAGCTTACGGCAAAGGATGTTCTCGTTGAGAGCAATTTAAGATTGGTGGCTCACATTGCTAAAAAATATAGTAAGAATGAATATATTTCTGAGGATTTATTGTCGGTTGGGACCATTGGTCTTATAAAGGCAGTAAATACGTTTGACAATTCTAAAGGTATAAGGCTAGGAACATATGCTAGTAAATGTATAGAAAATGAGATACTTATGCATCTTCGAGGTGAAAAAAAGAAGATTCGAGAGATAAGTCTATATGAACCCATCGGAACCGACAAGGAAGGAAATGTCATACATTTGCTTGAGGTAATGATAAGTGAAGGTATAGATGTGGTTGCACTATGTGATAGGGAAGATAAGCTAAAGTGGCTATGTGACCAGTTTTCGAAGGTTTTAACTAAAAGAGAACAGGATATTATAGTGAGAAGATATGGATTAGTTGGAGAAAAAGAAATGACCCAGAGAGAGCTTGCTAAGGAGTTATCTATATCTAGAAGCTATGTTAGTAGAATAGAAAAAAGAGCCTTGGAGAAGTTAAGGGAAGATTTTTTTAAAGCATACAAATAAGTGTTTGCCATTTTTAACTGAATATGGTAGACTTAATCCATATTGTAAAACCTATAGGAGGAGAACAGTAATGAAGCATATTAAGACTTTAACAAAGAAGACATTAAAGAATACTATGGCTAAGGGTGGCTGTGGCGAGTGCCAGACATCATGCCAGTCAGCATGTAAGACATCATGCACAGTTGGAAATCAGAGCTGTGAGAACCAGAAGTAATTTTAAATTACAGTGATGTAAAACTAAGGCAGCGGTTTTGTGATCGCTGCCTTCATAACGTTTATGCCACATATACGTGGGAGAGTTGGAAGGAGTAGTACCAGTGATTCATCAGTATAAAAATAATGGATACAATATAGTATTAGATGTGAATAGTGGAGCTGTTCATGTAGTAGATGAGGTTACATATGATGTAATAGCTATGTTTCAGGAAAAGACAAAGGAAGAAATCATCGAAGCCTTAGAGACTACATATTCAGCTAATGATATAGAGGAAGCTTATGAAGAAGTAAAGATTCTTAAGGAAGAGGAACAGCTCTTCACTGAGGATATTTATGAAAAGTATATGACAGACTTTAAGAATAGAAAGACTGTTGTAAAGGCTATGTGCTTACATATTGCTCATGATTGTAACCTTGCTTGTAGATATTGCTTTGCAGAGGAAGGTGAATATCACGGCAGAAGAGCTCTTATGAGCTTGGAGGTAGGTAAGAAGGCACTTGATTTCCTTATTGAGAATTCTGGAAGCAGAGTTAATTTGGAAGTGGATTTCTTTGGTGGAGAGCCACTTATGAATTGGGATGTAGTTAAGGAGCTTGTTGCATACGGACGTAGCCGTGAGAAGGAGTGTAATAAGAACTTTAGATTTACACTTACAACAAACGGAGTTTTACTCAATGATGAGATAATGGAATTTGCTAACAAAGAGATGGCAAATGTAGTTATGAGCTTAGATGGTAGACCAGAGGTTAATGATTATAACCGTCCATTTAGAAATGGTAAGGGAAGCTATGAAGTAATCGTTCCAAAGTTCCAGGAGCTTGCAAAGCAGAGAGAGGATATGAGCTATTATGTAAGAGGTACTTTTACAAGAGAACATCTTAATTTCTCTGAGGATGTTAAGCATTATGCTGATCTTGGATTTAAGCATATGTCAATTGAGCCAGTTGTAGCTCCACCTGAAGAGGTATATGCTTTAAGAGAAGAAGATTTACCAAAGATTTTAGAAGAGTACGATAAGCTTGCAGTTGAGTATATTAAGAGAAAGAAGGAAGGCAAGGGCTTTAACTTCTTCCACTTCAATATAGATTTAGAGCAGGGGCCATGTGTGGCTAAGAGATTATCAGGTTGTGGTTCGGGAACAGAGTATTTAGCAGTTACACCATGGGGTGACTTCTATCCATGTCATCAGTTCGTTGGAAATGAAGAGTTCTTAATGGGTAACGTAAACGAGGGTATTACACGTACAGACTTACAGGATGAGTTTAAGATGTGTAATGTATATGCTAAGCCAAAGTGTAGAGAGTGTTTTGCTAGATATTATTGTAGTGGTGGATGTGCAGCTAATGCATATAACTTCCATGGCAATATTAATG
>JAFOCU010000145.1 GCA_017381055.1 Lachnospiraceae bacterium | reverse complement strand
TACAATAGCTTGGTTTCTGAGAATGAGAGCTTAAAGGACGATATAGCTAAATTAAAAGAAACAAATGTAGATGGTGGAAAAGTTCTATTATATAAATATATAATCTTCATAGCATTGTTTTTGGTTGTAATACTTATAGGTGTAATTATAGTATTAGTTGTTAAAAAGAAGAGGGATGATGCTACTGAAGAAGAAGAGAGAAATGATGCAATAGATAGTGCATTTGCAAATATTATTTCTAAGGAAGAAGCTGAGGCAGCGGCTGAAGTGGAAGATGATTTTGAAGAAAACGACGAAGAAAACGACGAAGAAACTGAAGTAGAAGAAGCTGAAGAAACAGTAGAAGTATCAGTACTTCCAGAGGTTCTTCCGGAAATGTCTGAAGAGGAAATCGATGAAGAGGAAATTGCTGAAGACATTGAACAATGTGAAGAAGCGACAGAAGAAACTGAAATAGAAGAAGCTATGGATGAAATGGCAGATTTAGAAGATGTCATGGATGAAATAGATGATATCATAGAGGAAGAGTTTGAATTGAGAGAAGCTTTAAAAGAGAACTCTGAAACTGTAGAAAGCGAAATAGAAACTGTAAGAGAAGAAATTGAAACTATAAAAGAGGAAAGAGAAACTATAGATGATATTTCAAATGCTCTTGCTAATGAATTAAAGCTAGCTGTAGATGATATTGTGGCAGAGGAAGAAGCAGAGATCACAGATGATGTAGAAAGTTCAGAAGAAGATGAATCTGTACAGGAAACAGAAGCTTTTGAAGCTGTAGAAGCTGTAGAAGAAACAGAGGTTTCTAAGAAAAAAGTTGATAAGGTTGTATCTAAGAAAAAATCAACTAAGAAGAAAGATAATAAAGAAAAAGTTGCAAAAATTCTTCAGGATGAGCATACATCCATTAAAGAGGATGAGTTAGATTTAGTTATTGATGAATTATTTGATGATTTATTTGGCGAGTAAGAGAGGAAGACAACATGCAGGAACGATTTACGAAGGGCACAAAAGCCGCCCTTTCATATGCTAAACAAATTGCAAAGGAATTAGAACATAGTTATGTAGGTACAGAGCACATACTCATTGGTCTTACAATGGCTAACGAGGGTGTGGCAAGTATTGTATTAAAGTCATTTGGAGTGACAGATGAAAAACTTAAGGAATTGATTGAGCAGTATATTGATCCAGTGAGACCAATAGGTTTTGCTGATCCTGAAGGATATACTCCAAAGGCTGAGAAGCTTCTTTCACTTAGTGTGAAGGAGGCTGAGAAGTATGGAGCAAAGCTTGTGGGAACTGAGCATATTCTTATGGCGATTCTTAAGGAAACTGAGTGTGCAGCTCCAAGACTTTTAAATACATTGGGAATTAATTTACAGAAAATGTACGTAGAGTTACTTGCTGCAATGGGGCAGGATGTAAATAAGGTTAGAGATGAATTTTCTAATGGTAAGCCTATTAAGAGCAAGAATAAATCTGCTACACCATCCTTAGATCAGTTTAGCAGAGATTTGACAGCATTAGCAAAGGGTGGTCAGATTGATCCTGTCATAGGTCGAGAAGATGAGATTCAGAGAGTTATTCAGATTCTTTCTAGAAGAACAAAGAATAATCCTTGTCTTATAGGAGAGCCAGGTGTGGGTAAAACTGCTATTGTAGAAGCATTAGCCACACGTATTTCTAATGAGGATGTACCAGATACAATTAAGGATACTAGACTTTTAATGCTTGATTTATCAGGCTTAGTTGCTGGTTCTAAGTATAGAGGTGAATTTGAAGAAAGAATCAAGAAGATTCTTGCAGAGGTTAGAAAAGAAGGAAATATTATTCTTTTTATTGATGAAATTCATACTATTATAGGTGCAGGTGGCGCAGAAGGTGCCTTGGATGCAGCTAATATATTAAAGCCTGCTCTTGCACGTGGTGAGTTGCAGGTTATTGGTGCTACAACTATTTCGGAATTTAGAAAGCATTTTGAAAAGGATGCGGCATTGGAACGTCGTTTCCAACCTGTTACAGTGGAGGAACCAACAGAGGCAGAGGCTATTGATATTATCAATGGTTTAAAGCACAAGTATGAGGAGCATCATAAGCTTGTATATTCTGACGAGGCTGTTGTGGCAGCAGTTAAGATGGCTATTCGTTATATTAATGATAGATTTTTACCAGATAAGGCTATTGATTTATTAGATGAATCTGGTTCTAGAGTAAGTCTTAAGGGCTTTGTAAGACCTACAAAGCTTATAGAGCTTGAGGAAAAGATTGACGAGCTAGAGGCTAAGAAGGAACAGCTTGTTTCTAAGGAAAAAATGCAGGAAGCTTCAGAGATTCGTAAGGAGCAGAAAACTCTTAGAGAGGAATATGATGTACAGCGCCAGAAGTGGGAGAAGTCAAAAAAATCTAAGAAGCTTGTGGTTACTGAAAATGATATTGCAGAGGTTGTAGCTAGCTGGACAAAGATACCTGTAAAGAAGTTATCAGAGGGCGAAGGACAGCGTCTTGTTAAGCTTGAAAAGATATTACATGAGAGAGTAGTTGGTCAAAAGGAGGCTGTGGCAGCAGTTGCCAAGGCTGTTAGAAGAGGTAGAGTAGGTTTAAAAAGTCCAAAGAGACCTACAGGTTCATTCCTTTTCTTAGGACCTACAGGTGTAGGTAAGACAGAGCTTTCAAAAGCGTTAGCAGAAGCTGTATTTGGCGACGAGAACTCTATTATCAGAGTTGATATGTCTGAATATATGGAAAAGCACAGTGTATCTAAGATTATTGGTTCGCCTCCAGGTTATGTAGGTTTTGAAGAGGGTGGACAGCTTAGTGAGAAGGTTAGAAGAAATCCATATTCAGTTGTACTTTTTGATGAGATAGAAAAGGCTCATCCTGATGTATTTAATATTCTTCTTCAGGTGCTTGATGATGGAAGAATAACAGACGCACAGGGTAGAACAGTAGATTTTAAGAATACAATTATTATTATGACATCCAATGCAGGAGCCTCAAGAATTATGGAACCAAAGAGGCTTGGTTTTGGTGCAGTTGAGGATGAAAAAGCTGATTATGAGACTATGAAGAGCAATGTTATGGAAGAGCTTAAGCATATGTTTAAGCCTGAATTCCTTAACAGAATTGACGATATCATAGTATTCCATGCTCTTAACAAAGAGGATATCAGCAAGATTATCGATATAATGCTTAAGGAAATTAGCAGTAGAGTGTTTGAACAGATGGCCATCACTATTAAGGTTACTGCTTCGGCAAAGAAATATCTTGTGGATTCTGGATATGATAAGAAGTATGGTGCTAGACCACTTAGAAGAGCTCTTGTGACAAAGGTTGAAGATCCGCTTGCTGAAGAGATATTATCAGGTAGAATTAAGTCTGGTGACAAGGTGCAAATTGGCTATTCAGGAAAAGAGTTAAAATTTGTCCCAGAAAGAAAAAAATAGTAGAAAAAAATACTAAAATATTGTATAATTGAAAGAACAATTATTAAGTAAAGATAGTCATTTTATAATAAAAAATACGCAGGAGGGTCAAGAAAATGGCAGTTGTAGAAGAATTAATTCGCATTGAGGAGAACCAGACATTAAGCTTTGGTAACTACACATTAGAAGAGAAGGCTAAGAAGTCGGATTTTGAGTTCAAGGGTGATTTATACAAGGTTAAGACTTGTAAGGAGATTACTAAGCTTGAAAAGAATGGTATGTTTGTGTACGAGTCAGTGCCAGGTACTGCTGTTAATAATTTCAATGTGACAAATGATGGCTTGACATTTGACGTAGAGACTGTTACTGATACACAGATTACAGTTGAACTTGAAGAAGGAACAGAATATGTTATGTACATAGATGGTGTTAATGCAGGAAGCATGAGCACAAGACTTGGCGGTAAGATGTCTCTTAGCGTGCCAACATCTAATGGCATGACAGCTATTAAGATCGTAAAGGAATAATTCATGGCAAAAGGTAAGACAACAGCATTTTTCTGTAAGGAATGCGGGTACGAGTCATCAAAATGGATGGGACAGTGCCCTGGATGTAAGGAATGGAATACCTTTGTAGAAGAGCCAGTTAGTAAAGGTAAACAAAAGCAAGGTGTAGGTTTAGCGAGATTGGGAGAACAAGCTAAGCCTATGGCTGTTTCTCAGATTTCTCTTGAGGAAGAAGATAGAATAAAGACAAATATAGAAGAGTTAGACCGCGTTCTTGGCGGTGGAATAGTTAAGGGTTCGTTAGTATTGGTAGGTGGTGACCCAGGTATCGGTAAGTCTACATTGCTTTTACAGACATGTAAGCAGTTAGCTGATATGGACAGGAGAGTCTTATATATATCTGGAGAGGAATCATTAAAACAGATAAAGATGCGAGCTAATCGTATAGGCAGTTTTAAGGACAATTTATTGCTACTTTGTGAGACAAGCTTGCAGTCTATGGAAGACGCTATAAAAGATGTGAAGCCAGAGGTGGTTATAGTGGATTCTATTCAGACAATATGTAATGATGAGATAGAGTCTGCGCCTGGAAGCGTATCACAGGTTAGAGAGTCTACTAATAGGCTTATGCAAATTGCAAAGGGGATGGGTATCTCTATATTTATAGTAGGTCACGTGACTAAGGAAGGTGTAGTGGCAGGACCTAGAGTATTAGAACATATGGTAGATACTGTGCTTTACTTTGAAGGAGATAGATTTGCCTCATATAGAATACTTAGAGGCGTGAAGAATAGATTTGGCTCAACTAATGAGATTGGTGTATTTGAAATGTGCCAGGAAGGTCTTAGAGAAGTGAAAAATCCATCAGAATATATGCTTGAAGGTAGACCAGAGAATGCTTCTGGTTCTATAGTAGCATGTTCTATGGAAGGAACTAGACCTATATTAGTAGAGATTCAGGCATTGGTTAGTAAGACTAATTTTGGTATGCCAAGAAGAACGGCAGCAGGAACAGATTATAATAGAGTTAATCTGCTTATGGCAGTTTTGGAAAAGCGTCTTGGATATCCATTGTCAGATTATGATGCGTACCTGAATATTGCAGGAGGCTTAAAAATTACAGAACCATCATTAGACCTAGGAATAGTTATGGCTATCATTTCAAGCTATAGAGACCAGGTTATAGATGAAAGGACAATTTGCTTCGGAGAAGTGGGCTTGTCAGGTGAAGTAAGAGCAGTAAGCAATCCAGAGCAGAGAGTGTCAGAGGCAGTAAAATTAGGCTTTGAAACATGTATTATGCCACAGGTATCTGTGGATAGCATAAAAGCGCCAAATGGTATAAAACTAGTTGGCATAAAGAATATTAAAGATTTACACAGATAATAAAGACAGGAGGTTTTTTATGAGCACAGAATTAGCAAATGAGGTATTGCAGATTGTAGAAGATTTGGATTCATCTCAGTTAAAGCTTGAGAAAAATGCGTTTGATGTTATCAATTCATCGGATACATCACTTAACCTTGTTAAAGATGGTATTAAGGAAATCGAAGGACTTATCAAGAAAATCGACGATTTAAACAAAGCAGTAGAGGCTTCACAGGAATGTATCAAGCAGATGCAGGAAGTATCATTGGTTATCGCAGATTTTGCAGGTGTTATCTCAGGTATCGCCAATAAGACAAATATCCTTTCTCTTAATGCTACAATCGAGGCAGCTAGAGCTGGTGAGCAAGGTCGTGGTTTCGCAGTAGTTGCGAAGGAAGTTCAGAACCTAGCTAGTCAGACAAAGACATCTTCATCAGAGATTGCAAGCAAGATTAATGAAGTACAGTCTTATGTAGAGGGTATGGTAGATTCTATGAAGGGAATCTACGAAAATGCAGAAGAGCAGAATAAGATTTCTACAAATGTAGGAGACTTATTAGAAAAGCTTCTTGATGCAGCTATGGTGGCAAATGATGTATCTAGAAATATGGAAAATGAGATTGCATATCAGAGAGATATAACAGATCAGGCGAGAAATACGCTTAATAGATATACTGAAGAATAAGATGTTAAAGTCATATTGTACAAGCTTTATGCTGCATTTTACATGCTACGAATATTTGATTTTCTAAATACTTTGATTTAGGTTGTATATAACGTACGTAACCGGCGCATTATCCGACGTCCTGTCGGAATGCGCCTTTTTCTAACATCGTGTTAGAAAATTACTAGTGGAGAGCAAAGTATTAAGAAAATCTAAATATTCTTCGCTACCGTAAAATACGCAGCATAAAGCTTGTACAATATGACTTATTTAAGCTATTGATTTATTTGTTTAAATTCTTCTGATATGGAGGGGAATGAGAGTACGAAAAAAGCGAGAAGATAAATCTTCTCGCTTTTTTTGAGCAGGGGCGGTAGGAATCGAACCCACCTCTGGAGTTTTGGAGACTCTTATTCTACCGATGAACTACGCCCCTATGTATTTTTGACACGCATATATTTATACCATATTTGTTGAAGGTTGTCAACAAAATAAGCATATAAAATTCAGAAAATGTATAAGGAAAATACTTGCATATAGTATGGAATTCTGATATAATAATCTCTGTTATGCGGATGTGGCGGAACTGGCAGACGCGCTAGACTTAGGATCTAGTGTC
>JAFOCU010000016.1 GCA_017381055.1 Lachnospiraceae bacterium | reverse complement strand
GGTTGTTAAGGAGTTAGGATACGAGCAGCCACCTAAGCAGATTGAGTTTGCTAAGCTTTATCTTACAAATGTTATCACAGGTAAGAGATACATTAAGAAGCTTGTTGAAGATGGTATTGTAGATGGCTGGGATGATCCAAGACTTGTATCTATCAGTGCTCTTAGAAGAAGAGGTTTTACACCAGAGTCTATTAAGAAGTTTGTTGAGCTTTGTGGTGTGTCTAAGGCAAATAGTTCAGTTGATTACGCAATGCTTGAGTATTGTATTAGAGAAGACTTAAAGCTTAAGAGACCAAGAGCTATGGCTATTCTTGATCCTATTAAGCTTATTATAGATAATTATCCAGAGGGAGAGGTTGAATACCTTGATGCTGATAATAATCTTGAGAATCCAGAACTTGGTTCTAGAAAGCTTCCATTTAGTAGAGAGCTTTACATTGAGAGAGATGACTTTATGGAGGAACCACCAAAGAAGTATTTTAGACTTTTCCCAGGTAATGAGGTTCGTCTTATGAATGCATACTTTGTTAAGTGTGAAAGCTTTGTTAAGGATGAAAATGGCAATGTAACAGAGGTGCATTGTACATATGATCCAGAGACAAAGAGTGGTAGTGGCTTCGAAGGAAGAAAAGTAAAAGGAACTATCCATTGGGTAAGTGCAAAAGAGGCGATTAAAGCTGAAGTGAGACTCTATGAGAATATTGTTGATGAGGAGAAGGGTAAGCTTAATGAAGATGGAAGCCTTAACCTTAATCCAAATTCCCTTACAGTTCTTAAGGATTGTTATGTTGAGCCAAGCTTAGCAGAGGCTAATGCTTATGATAGCTTCCAGTTTGTAAGACAGGGCTTCTTCTGCGTAGATTGTAAGGATAGTACAAAGGATAATCTTGTATTTAACAGAATTGTATCCCTTAAGAGCTCATTTAAGTTATAAGAATACAATTAGAGAGAGGGTAGCATATGAGCGATAATTTATTTTCTGATCTTAATAAGGTCGGTTTGAGTATGCTCTCAGGTATGGATTTGTACGAGAGTGATGAAAAAAAGAGTGAACTAGAGAAGAAGGAAGCATCTGCACAACCAGCTGAGCCAGAAGAAAAGGATTATTTATTTGACAAAGGATATAGATGTCCTGTTTGTGATGCTGAGTTCAAGGCTAAGGCTGTAAGAGTCGGTAAGGCTAAAATGATTGGTGCAGACACTGACTTGAGACCTAAGTATCAAGGAATTGATTCTTTGAAATATGACTGTATCGTATGTAATAAATGCGGTTATTCTTCTTTAAGTAGATTCTTTAATAATATTACATCTGGTCAAGCTAAGTTTGTAAAAACTAATATCTCACCTTATTTTAAGGGTGTAGATGATAAGTGTGAGATATATTCTTATGATGAAGCAATTCTTCGTCATCAGTTAGCATTGGCAAATGCTGTTGTAAAGAAAGGCAAAGCTAGTGAGAAGGCATATACATGTCTTAAACTTGCATGGCTTACAAGAGGACAGATGGAAAGTCTTACAAATGATACTCCAGATAGCGCAAAGGTTATAGGAGTACTTAAGGCTAAGGAAAAGGAATATATAAAGAAGGCGTATGAGGGATTTGTAGTAGCTATGGCTAAGGAAATGCCACCAATATGTGGTATGGATGAGTGGACATGTGTTTATCTTGTAGCAGAGTTAGCTAGACAGTGCGAGGATTACGCTAAGTCTATGAAACTTTTATCAGATTTGATTGTTTCGAAAGCTGCATCAGCTAAACTTAAGGATAAGGCTAGAGAGATGCGTAAGCTTTTACCGAAGGAGTAAGTATGGCAGAAAAACTATATACAATACCGGTTAACGATACATTTGATATGGACTGTGAGTGTCCAGTATGCGAGATGTATAGAAAACTAGAGAGCGATGCTCTGGATTTTACATTGGGACCTTCTTACATGGAAGAAGATGTAAGAGCTATGACAGATAAGGCAGGCTTTTGCAAGGACCATGTGGCAAAGATGTATGCTAGAGGTAACCGTCTTGGAATGGCACTTATGTATCAGACACACACATATGAGCTTATCAAGCAGTTAGAGAAGATTAAACCGGAAGCAAAGGGTGGATTTTTAAAGAAAGCTGATAATTCTAAGTTAGAGGCTTATGTTAAGCAGATTAGTGATTCTTGTTTTATTTGCAATAGAATCAAGGATGTTTTTGAAAGATATATTATTACAATTATGTATCTTTGGAAGAATGATAATGATTTTAAGGAGAAATATAAGAAGTCTAAGGGCTTTTGTATAGAACATTATGGAATGCTTATCGAATATGCATCTAAAGAGTTATCAGGCAAGAATTTAGAAGAATTTGTTGAGGTAACAAGAAATCTTTTCTTAGATAATATGAAGAGAGTAAAAGAAGACCTTGACTGGTTTATAGATAAGTTTGATTATCGATACAAGGATGAACCATGGAAGAATAGTAAGGATGCATTGCCACGTATGCTTCAAAAGGTTAATAGCTCAGATATAAAAGAATAAAGAGTAAAAGAAAAGGCCGTTTTATAACGGCCTTTTGATTTAATTATTATTCAGAAACTTCTTCTGTTGCCTCTTCAGCGGCGTTGTCAGCTGAGATAGATGTGTAATTTCTGCAATCTACATCTAAATCATCAAAATCATCATCGAAATCGTCATCATCGAAATCATCAAAATCATCATCGCAATCTACGCTGTTTCCCTGAAACTTCTTATATATCGCAATTCCGCCTGCTACTGCAGCAGCTGTGAGTGCTGTGTAAGTAAGAAATTTTTTAAAGCTTGCCATTTAAAACCTCCATTCTGCCGCTTAGAGCGACACCCTTTTTTCTTTACTATACATTGTAATACTTTTTTTGGAAAAAATAAAGTACAAAATTAGTGCAATAAGTAATATTTTTTGTTAAAATATAAAAGCCTAAAAGGCTAAATAATATAAGGAAACAGTTTAAGTATATGGAATTAAGTAAAAAAATATGTAATATGAATGATAAAAAAGCTATTTTCTTTGATATTGATGGCACATTACGTAGTCCAGTGATAGGGATTCCGAAATCTGCCAAAGAAGGAATAAAAAAGTTAAAAGAAAATGGTCATTTGGTATTCTTATGTACAGGAAGAACAAAAGCAATGTTGTTAGATGAGTTAAATGAAATGGCATTTGATGGAATAATAGCAGGTGCAGGCACATATGTTGAATACCGTGGAAGAGAACTATATCGTTGGGAGTTAGAGGAAGATGAAACTATGAGGGCTGCCAAAAAACTTAGGGAATATGGATTTGTTCCAGTTCCAGAGGGACACGATGTATTTTATTTGGAACCAGAAGGTACTTGGACAAAAGAGTATAAGATGATATATGATCATTTTTACTATAATGTAGGCGGGGAGCTTAAAACTATACCTCCAGAAGATAAGGGAATCAAAGCAGCTAAAATAAGCGCTGTAATTAGCAAGGATAGTGATATTGAAGCTGCAAGAAAATATTTTCAGTCAGATTATCTTGTGGTTATTCATGGTGGTCTTCTTTTGGAACTTATACCGAAGGGATTTTCAAAAGCAGAGGGAATTAAGCTTATTTTAGATGACTTAGATATAAAGCAGGAAAATACCTATGGATTTGGCGACAGCATGAATGATTATGAGATGCTTGAGTATGTAAAATATGGTGTGGCTATGGGCAGGTCAGATGATCAGCTTAAGGCTATCGCAGCCTATGTTACAGATACTGTAGAAAATGATGGTGTTTATAAAGCATTAGAGAAATATGAACTTATATAATGGTGATATTATGAAGGTAGAGCATATTAATAATGATGTAGTATTAACAAATGTTTCTGATTTTAATATTCAGCAGATATTTGAATGTGGACAATGCTTTCATTTTGAAAAGCTTGATAATATGGAATATGTCACAGTAGCATTTGGAAGAATGCTTCGTATTAAACAGGAGAATAATAAGGTTATCATGTTTAATACGTCAGAGGATGAGTATAATTCTATATGGCGTAGTTATTTTGATATGGATACGGATTATGGCAAGATAAAAAGAGAACTTGAGAGCAAGTGTGATGAGCTTAAAGGTGCTATAAACGAAAAATCTGGGATTAGAATTTTAAGACAGGAATTCACAGAGATATTGTTATCTTTTATTATTTCTCAAAATAAGCAGATACCACATATAAAACAGATAGTTGCAGCTATTTCTAAGGAATATGGACAGTTAGTTGGCTCTGTAAATGGCAAGGAATATTATAGTTTTCCTAGCCTTGATATATTAGCCAATATATCGGAAGATGAATTTAGAAAATTAAAGACAGGATTTAGAGCTCCATATTTGTGTGATGCTGTAAGATATCTTAAGAAATGGTCAGAGGAAGAAAGTTTTGCTGGTTTGACTTATGAGGAGGCTAAGGAAAAACTTTTGCAGATTAAGGGTGTTGGAGATAAAGTGGCTAATTGTGTGTTACTATTTGGTTTGGGATATACATCGGCATTCCCTGTTGATGTGTGGATAAAGCGAATAATGGAGCACCTTTATTTTAAGAAGGACACACCTAAAGATAAAATAGTAAAGTTTGCAGATGAACGTTTTGGTAAATACGGCGGATATGCCCAACAGTACTTGTTTTATTTTGCAAGAGATGGTAAAGTTGACTAGTACTTTAGTACTATTGATATATGTATATATGAAGTATAAAATACTTTTAGATATTAGCACTCCGTATGAATGAGTGCTAATTTTGAGAAAAGTATGAAAATGTAAGAAAGATAAACCATATATATAATGTATGGCAGATTGAAATTAAAAAAGGAGGAATTCGTTATGAATTTAAAGCCATTGGGAGACAGATTAGTAATTAAGCAGGTAGTTGCAGAGGAAACTACAAAGTCAGGAATCGTTATTCCTGGACAGACAAAGGAAAAACCACAGGAAGCAACAGTTGTAGCTGTGGGTAAGGATGTTAAGGAAGAGCTTAAGGTTGGTGATACAGTAGTATATTCAAAGTATGCTGGTACTAGCATTAAGGTAGATGAGGAAGAATACATAATCGTTAAGGAAGAAGATGTATTAGCTGTATTTGCATAAGATGTAACTAGAATTCTATGGATTGTTACGTGCTACGCACTGGAACAATCCTACTATAATAATATGAAAAGAGGTAAATAGATATGGCAAAGGAAATTAAGTATGGCGCAGAAGCTAGAAAGGCTTTAGAGGAAGGCGTTAATAAATTAGCAAACACTGTAAAGGTGACACTTGGACCAAAGGGAAGAAATGTAGTTTTAGATAAGTCTTTTGGAACACCATTGATTACAAATGACGGTGTGTCTATTGCAAAGGAAATCGAGCTTGAGGATTCATTTGAAAACATGGGTGCACAGCTTGTTAAGGAAGTTGCTACAAAGACTAATGATGTAGCAGGTGATGGTACAACAACAGCTACTGTTCTTGCACAGGCTATGATTAATGAAGGTATGAAAAATCTTGCAGCTGGTGCTAACCCTATCGTTTTAAGAAAGGGTATGAAGAAAGCAACAGATGTAGCAGTGGAAGCTATTAAGAAGATGTCTGCAAAGATTAACGGTAAGGATCAGATAGCAAAGGTTGCAGCTATTTCAGCAGGTGATGAAGAAGTTGGAAATATGGTAGCAGATGCTATGGAGAAGGTTTCTAACGATGGTGTTATCACAATTGAAGAATCTAAGACAATGCTTACTGAGCTTGATTTAGTTGAAGGTATGCAGTTTGATAGAGGATATATCTCAGCATATATGGCAACAGATATGGATAAGATGGAAGCTGTATTAGATAATCCATATATCTTAATTACAGATAAGAAGATTTCAAATATTCAGGATATTCTTCCTGTATTAGAGCAGATTGTACAGTCAGGTGCAAAGCTTCTTATTATCGCAGAGGATATTGAAGGTGAAGCTCTTACAACACTTATTGTAAATAAGCTTCGTGGAACATTCTCTGTAGTAGGTGTTAAGGCTCCAGGCTATGGTGATAGAAGAAAAGAGATGCTTAAGGATATCGCTATTCTTACAGGCGGTACTGTTGTTTCAGAGGAACTCGGTTTAGACCTTAAAGATACAACAATGGATATGCTTGGTCAGGCTAAGTCAGTTAAGGTTCAGAAGGAGACAACTATCATCGTTGATGGTATGGGTGATAAAGAGCAGATTACTGCTAGAGTTGCTCAGATTAAGAATCAGATTGAAACTACTACATCTGAGTTCGATAGAGAGAAGCTTCAGGAAAGACTTGCTAAGCTTGCAGGTGGTGTTGCTGTAATCAGAGTTGGTGCTGCTACAGAGACAGAGATGAAAGAGAATAAGCTTCGTATGGAAGATGCTTTAAATGCTACAAGAGCAGCAGTTGAAGAAGGTATCATCGCAGGTGGTGGTTCTGCATATATTCATGCTTCTAAGGAAGTTGCAAAGCTTGTTGCAAATCTTGAAGGCGATGAGAAGACAGGTGCAAACGTTATCTTAAAGGCACTTGAAGCTCCATTATATGCTATTGCAGCTAATGCTGGTCTTGAAGGCTCAGTTATCGTAAACAAGGTAAGAGAGTCAGAAGCAGGAATCGGATTTGATGCATATAAGGAAGAATATGTATCTATGGTAGAGGCTGGTATCCTTGATCCAGTTAAGGTTACAAGAAGTGCATTACAGAATGCTACAAGTGTTGCGTCTACACTTCTTACAACAGAGTCAGTAGTTGCAACTATTAAGGAAGATGTTCCACAGATGCCAGCAGGTGGCGCAGGAATGGGTATGATGTAATAAGTACATTTAGATAGGAGATGCAAATGAACGATATATATTGTGAATTTATAGTTAAGCGCAAAACGGGAAAAATGGCTCTATTTTGCAGATACCTTATTGTGATAGCTACATTCTTAGCTTTCTATTACGGAATGTTTTTATTACAATTCTATGGATTGTTCTTTGGAATGCTACTTGTATTCCTTAGTATGTATGTATTTAGAAATACAAATGTAGAATATGAGTATCAGTTTGTAAGTGGCGAATTAGATATAGATGTAATATTTGCCAAAAAGAAAAGAAAAAAGGCAAGAAGATTTGATATAAGATCAGTTGAAGTATTTGCACCAGCTGATAGCGACGTATTGAAACCATATGAAAGATATAAGCAGGAAAAGGCATATAAGGTAGTAGACTATTCTTCTGGTTATCCAGATAGAAAGAAGTATGCATTTATAGTTTCTATGGGTGAGAGAGGTATAGCTAAGGTTATTTTTGAGCCAAATGAAAAGATGGTAGAAGCCATAAGGAATTATATTCCAAGTAAAATGCAGAGATAATATGAAAAAGTGTTTGACATTTTGTCGTAAAAAGTTTATACTTTAGCGAAAGTGAAACGTGCGGACTTATTATAAATATATATAAGTTCGCATTGTTTGATAATATTGAAAGAGAGGATTAATGAAATGGGTAAGATTATCGGCGAAGGAATTACATTTGACGATGTGTTATTAGTTCCACAGTATTCAGAGGTTACACCAAATTTGGTTGACTTATCAACTTATTTAACAAAATCTATTAAATTAAACATACCGATGATGAGTGCAGGTATGGATACAGTTACTGAGCACCGTATGGCTATCGCTATGGCTAGACAGGGTGGTATCGGTATCATACATAAGAATATGTCGGTAGAAGCTCAGGCAGAAGAAGTTGACAAGGTAAAGCGTTCTGAGAACGGTGTTATTACAGATCCATTTTCATTATCACCAGAACATACATTACAGGATGCTAACGAGCTTATGGGCAAGTTCAGAATTTCAGGCGTGCCTATTACAGAGAATGGAAAGCTTGTTGGTATTATTACAAATCGTGATCTTAAGTTTGAGACAGATTTCACTAAGAAGATTAAGGAGTCTATGACAAGCGAAGGTCTTATCACTGCTAAGCAGGGCATTACACTTGAAGAAGCTAAGGCTATTTTGGCTAAGTCAAGAAAAGAAAAGCTTCCATTAGTAGATGACGATTTCAATCTTAAGGGATTAATTACAATTAAGGATATTGAGAAGCAGATTAAGTACCCACTTGCTGCAAAGGATGCACAGGGTAGACTTCTTTGTGGTGCTGCAGTAGGTATTACAAGAAATGTTATGGAGAGAGTTGAAGCATTAGTTAATGCAAAGGTAGACGTTATCGTTCTTGATTCAGCTCATGGTCACTCTAAGAACATTATTGAGGCTGTTAAGGAAATCAAGGCTAAGTTCCCAGAGTTACAGGTTATCGCTGGTAATGTAGCAACAGCAGCAGCTACAAAGGATCTTATTGAAGCTGGTGCAGATGCAGTTAAGGTAGGTATTGGACCTGGTTCGATTTGTACAACAAGAATCGTTGCTGGTATCGGTGTTCCACAGATTTCAGCAGTTATGGATTGCTATGAAGCAGCTAAGGAGTACGGAGTACCAATCATCGCTGATGGTGGTATTAAGTTCTCAGGAGATATGACAAAGGCTATTGCAGCAGGTGCAAACGTATGTATGATGGGTAGCATGTTTGCTGGTTGTGATGAGGCGCCAGGTACATTTGAGTTATATCAGGGTAGAAAGTATAAGGTTTATAGAGGTATGGGTTCTATCGCCGCTATGGAGAATGGTTCAAAGGATAGATACTTCCAGACAGATGCGAAGAAGTTAGTTCCTGAAGGTGTAGAAGGTAGAGTAGCGTATAAGGGAACACTTGAAGATACTGTGTTCCAGCTTATGGGTGGACTTAGAGCAGGTATGGGTTATTGTGGAGCTCCAACTATTGAAGATCTTAAGACAAACGGACAGTTTGTAAAGATTTCAGCAGCTTCTCTTAAGGAGAGTCATCCACATGATATTCATATCACTAAGGAAGCGCCAAACTATAGTGTAGATGCGTAAATAAATAAGAATTACTTAAAGGTTGTTAAGTCTTTAGAGATTTGACAACCTTTATTTTCATCATATAGGAAAGCTTTCGATGAGAATTTATCCACTTTGTGCCATTATGAGTCGAAGGATATAAATTACTTAGTTGAGATTTTTTTGGGAAAGTGTTATACTTTAAGGCGTATTTGGTAAATTATGAAAACGGAGGAATAGTCATGGTTAAAGTTGATATAATTTCAGGTTTCTTAGGTGCTGGAAAGACAACTCTTATAAAGCATCTTCTTGC
>JAFOCU010000144.1 GCA_017381055.1 Lachnospiraceae bacterium | reverse complement strand
TATTAAAGCTTCATCCAAAAATCGTTGTTGAAGATGGTAAGATGAGTGCAACAAAAAAATATAGAGGAAAGATGGATTCTGTTATCCTTTCATACGCAAAGGAAATGGAAGAAGATTTAAAAAACGCTAAAACAGACCGTGTATTTATAACTCATTCAGGATGCGACGAAGCAATTATTCAAAGTGTATATTCATATTTAGAAGAACTTAATGTATTTAAGGAAATTATCATTACTAGAGCCGGCAGTGTTATTTCATCTCACTACGGATACGGAACACTTGGTGTATTGTTTATATCAAAATAAATAATTATTTTAACAAACTTCCTATATGATAAAAACAGGAGATACTCAATTTGAGTATCTCCTATTTTTATTTCGTATATTTATTTACTTATCTATAAGTTAAGCTTATGCATCAATTGTAGAAATTGTTAATGTTGTTTCCTCCAAAACATCTAACATAGCCTTAACTGTATCTAATGATGTAAACATTGTTACATTATACTCTGTAGCTGTCTGACGTAACTTTGCACCATCATTTTCTGTACTAGAATCTAAGCTCTTTGTATTAATAAAGTAAGCAATGTGACCCTGACGTAATGCGCTAGGAATCTCTTCGCTACCTTCACTAATCTTCTTTAATGCATGTGTACGGATACCATTCTTCTTTAAGAACGCTGCTGTACCTGCTGTAGCTTCAATATTAAATCCAAGCTTATAGAAACGACGAATTAATGGTAATGCCTCTTCCTTATCCTTATCAGCAATTGTACATAATACAGTACCATAGTTCTGTAAGTGCATTCCTGAAGCCTGAAGTGCCTTGTATACAGCACGTGTCATTGTACGGTCATAACCAATTGCCTCACCTGTAGACTTCATTTCTGGTGAAAGGTATGCATCTAATCCACGAATCTTGTTGAATGAGAATACTGGCGCCTTAACATACCATCTGTCCTTCTCTTCTGGATAGATATCGAAGAAGCCCTGCTCCTTTAAGCTCTTGCCAAGGATAACTTCTGTAGCAATATCAGCTAATGAGTAACCTGTAGCCTTTGAAAGGAAAGGTACTGTACGAGATGAACGTGGGTTAACCTCGATAATATATACGTTATCATTGTCATCTACAATAAACTGGATATTGAATAAGCCTACAATGCCAATTCCTAATCCTAACTTCTTAGCATACTGTAAAATAATACCCTTAACCTTATTTGAGATAGAGAATGGTGGGTAAACCGAAATCGAGTCACCTGAGTGTACACCAGTACGCTCAACTAATTCCATGATACCTGGTACAAATACATCTCTGCCATCGCAGATAGCATCGATTTCTACTTCTCTACCCTGAATATACTTATCAACAAGAACTGGCTTATCCTCATCGATTTCTACAGCTGTTCTTAAGTAATGACGAAGCTGATCCTCATTAGCAACGATCTGCATAGCACGTCCACCTAATACGAATGAAGGACGAACTAAAACTGGATAACCAATTTCTGTTGCAGCTGCGATACCATCTTCCATATTTGTAACAGCCTTACCCTTTGCACGAGGAATATCTAACTCATTTAAAAGGTTTTCAAATTCATTTCTGTCCTCTGCTCTATCAATAGCTGCACAATCTGTACCGATAATCTTTACACCTCTATCATGTAAAGGCTGAGCTAAATTAATAGCTGTCTGACCACCTAATGATGCGATAACACCTTCTGGCTTCTCAAACTCAACAATGTTCATAACATCTTCTGGAGTAAGAGGCTCGAAGTAAAGCTTATCTGCTGTTGTATAATCTGTAGATACTGTCTCTGGGTTATTATTGATAATAATTGCCTCATAGCCAGCCTTCTTAATTGTCATTACTGCATGTACTGTAGAGTAATCGAACTCTACACCCTGTCCGATACGGATAGGGCCTGCACCAAGTACGATAATCTTCTTCTTATCTGTTAAAATAGAAGTATTTTCTCCTGTATATGAAGAATAGAAGTATGGAATATATGCACCAGTGTGACATGTATCAACCATTCTAAATGCTGGGAACATATTTGATTCCTTACGCTTATTATATACATCTAATTCATTACAATTCCAAAGACGAGCAATATACTTATCACTGAATCCCATCTTCTTTGCAGCTAAAAGTGTATCTGCATCCTTGCTTTCACGAAGCTTATTTTCCATATCGATGATATTCTTAAATACCTCAAGGAAGTATGGAGTAATCATTGTAACCTCATGAAGCTTCTCAATAGACACGCCTCTTGAAATTAATTCAGCAATTGCGAAAATATTATCTGAACGGAACTCTGAAATATACTCGATAAGCTCTGCTTCACTCATATTATCAAACTTAGCCATGTATAAATGATTTACACCGATCTCTAACGAACGAGTACCCTTAAGTAATGCTTCTTCTAAGTTAGAACCGATACCCATGATTTCACCAGTTGCCTTCATCTGTGTACCAAGCTTGTTTGTAGCAGATGCAAACTTATCAAATGGGAAACGTGGTAACTTGGCAATTACATAATCTAACTTTGGCTCAAATGCAGCGTTAGTATTAGCAATCTGGATATCCTCAAGTGCCATACCTACAGCAATCTTTGCAGTAACTCTAGCAATTGGATAACCAGAAGCCTTTGATGCTAATGCAGATGAACGAGATACTCTAGGGTTAACCTCGATTAAGTAATATTCTGAGCTATGTGGATTTAATGCAAACTGTACATTACAACCACCTTCAATCTTTAATTCCTTGATGAGCTTGATAGCTGAATCATTAAGCATCTTCTCATCTTCCTTGCTAAGTGTCATAATTGGAGCAACTACGCAAGAGTCACCTGTATGAACACCTACTGGATCGATATTTTCCATACCACAAATTGTAATAGCATGGTCATTAGAGTCACGCATAACCTCAAATTCGATTTCCTTGTAACCCTTAACAGACTTTTCAATTAATACCTGATGAACTGGAGATAACTTGAATGCATTAACACCGATTTCCATTAATTCGTCATCGTTGTATGCAAAACCACCACCTGTACCACCAAGTGTGAAAGCTGGACGTAAAACTACTGGGTAACCAATACGGTTTGCAGCTTCCTTAGCTTCCTCTAAAGAGTATGTGATTTCAGAAGGAATAACTGGCTCGCCGATAGACTCACATAACTCCTTGAACATCTCACGGTCCTCTGCTCGCTCGATTGAAGCACTAGAAGTTCCTAAAAGTTCAACGTTACATTCCTTAAGAATGCCCTTCTTCTCTAACTGCATTGCTAAGTTCAAACCAGTCTGTCCGCCGATACCTGGTATAATAGCATCTGGACGCTCGTGACGAATAATCTTAGCCACATATTCTAATGTTAATGGCTCCATATATACCTTGTCTGCAATGATTGTATCAGTCATGATAGTAGCAGGGTTAGAGTTACAAAGAACAACTTCATAACCTTCTTCCTTCAATGCAAGACATGCCTGTGTTCCGGCATAATCGAACTCAGCAGCCTGTCCAATAACGATAGGACCCGAACCGATGATCAAAATCTTCTTAATGTCTTCTCTCTTACTCATTGTTTTTCCTCCTAAATTCTTTTTATGCTAACTAATAGTAGAAAAAAACCGGTTTTAATGAAATGTAAATACATTTCATTGAAACCGGAAATTTATACGTAATATAGTAAATTAAAATGTAATTTATTAAAAATAGAAACAGAAATAGAAGGGCAAAAACCATTAACAAAAACATTAAGTTTTGCATTAATATTTGCTAACATATTTGCTTCTCCTTTCTGCAAAAATTACATTCAAGTTATGTTACCTCAAACCACCCTTATTGTCAACAGATTTTTATACAAAAAATAAATTTATTTACCCCATAACAATCTCTGCAAACTGTCCATTAACAACCTTACAAAAATCCTCTGGTTTAAGTTTTATCTGAGACCCTATTCTACCGCCACTTATAACCATAAGTGGTAACTCTTTAGCTTTCATAGATATAGTAGTCTTATACTGTTTCTTCATACCAATCGCTGTACAGCCACCCCTTATATATCCTGTAACATTGTTAATATCCTTAACCTGTATCATAGCTAAAGACTTCTGCCCAACAGACTTAGCTGCTGCCTTTAAATCAAGTTCATCATCAATTCCTATAACAAATACAAAATACTCCTTCGATGGCGATACCGTAACTAAAGTCTTGTACACTATAGAATGGTCAAGTCCTAACAAATCTGCTGTCTGAGCTCCGTCTATAAATTCATCACATTCATATGTATAATGCTCAAATTCTATTTTGTTCTTTTCAAGGATTCTCATCGCATTTGTTTTTATCTCTTTTCCTTTAGCCATTTTCCACTATTCTCCTACATTATATTCATATATTTCCACAGTCGCATTATGGTTTAGTGAATTTCTATTTTCATAATCAAATACCACGAATACCATATCACTCTCTAGTGTCTTATTATTTGCATCATTAATATAAGAAAGAACTTTTCTTTCCACCACTTCTATATGACAACTTTTATCTATATTATTGTTCCTTGCAAATATTTTTATATCTTCCTTATACGCAGTTGCGTCTACAGCAAAGCATGGTCTTGTCTTTATGTTTTCTCTAACATATATATCATATGTCAAAAGTGATTTGACTACACTTATGTCACACAAGCCATCTTTTTTCAGTTCACAAACAATAACATGCGCAAATTCAAGTAGTATATTATATCTACTAATTCTTGAATGTTTTTCTCCATTACTGCTTTTGCTTGCATAAAATTCACCTAATGCCTTATAAAAATCATACGGTGTATCATAGAAATCTATCAGATAATTAATACTATTTACAAACTGTCCTGTGCCATAATATATTTCCAAAGCCTCCTCTGTCTTTTTAAGACTTAACACATCATCAAAAGATAACCACTTTGTATATAACACTTCATATGGAGGAAAATCCTTACATACAATACCATATTCCTTCGCGTCCTCATACATTGTAGAACCATACAATAGTTTCAAGAAGCCTAACTGTAATTCATCCGGCTTCATATTATAT
>JAFOCU010000143.1 GCA_017381055.1 Lachnospiraceae bacterium | reverse complement strand
CTGCAACTACGTCAATAAATGCCTTTAAAGCCTTCTCAGAATCCTTCTTTGATAATTCTGTCTTTGCAGCGATAGCTGCTACTAATTCAGCCTTGTTCATGGATAAACTCCTCCTGTGTTATAGTTTTTATATATTAACCCACTAGCGTAGGTTATTCACGGGCATATTTCTGCTACCCTTAGTTATATATATAAACTCTTTAAGGCATTTTGTCAAGGAAAATTAAGGGTTTTACACCATTTTCAATGGATTCTACACGCTTTTTTACACTTCCATTCTCTTTCCTAGGAAATTTGAAGCCATAATTGCCATCTTCTCCTCCACCTCTGATATTCCTTTATCTCCTGATTTTACAGCAACTATAACTCCTCCAATTACATCCCCATCACTTATAATAGGACATATAACCTGCTCCCCTTGCTCCATACTTTCATTATCAACTATACTTATAATTTGTGTTCCATTTCCCTTTACTACTTCTCTATTTATCAATATCCCCTCTAGCTTTTTGCTAATTTTTTTCCCTTTAATAGATTTCTTAGGACTTCCTGCGATAGCTATTACACAATCCTTATCTGTAATAATTGCTATTCTGCCTGTTATCTGGGATATGGACTCAGCATATTGCTCAGCCACATTACCAAGCTCACCTATAGGAGAATATTTTTTTAGAATAATTTCGCCTTCAGTGTCGGTAAATATTTCCATACTATCCCCTTCACGTATCCTTAAAACTCTTCTTATCTCCTTTGGAACTACTATTCTACCTAAATCATCTATACGACGCACAATACCTGTTGCTTTCATATGCAAATCTCCTTTTATTTCAAATCGTGATAGTAGTATTTGTTAATAAAAGATTTTTATTCCATCTGAATTTACTTTTTTATAGTTGCTCGCAACCTAAATTTTAAAAAAAGCGGAGTTTTCACTCCGCTTTATACTTATATATTTTGATACTTATTCACACTTTCACTCATAGCATATGCTTTTTGAACTTCAATATACTCTCCTACCTTAGCCTTATCACTCATAAGCATCTTAACATTATTTATAAACTTATCTACATCGCCTACTGCATAGATATGTTCCTTAGGTATATACATCTGATTATGCACAGTCTCATCAAAAGCAAATATAGCATGATTATGTAAAAACGCTGTCCACACTGCTGAAAGAATCTCTGAACCATAATTAATATCAAAATAATAATCACACCTCTTAAATAAATCCTTCACCCTACTTGCCTTGATTCCAGGATACAATGTTACATTATCATAAGAACCCATTGCCATAAGTTTAGATGACATCTCTGTAATAGCCGCAATATGGAAATGCATATCTGGTAACGCTTCGATTAATTTAGCACAATGAGCGATATTATCAGAGTTTGTACAGATA
Organism: Lachnospiraceae bacterium; assembly: GCA_017381055.1. GTDB lineage: Bacteria > Bacillota > Clostridia > Lachnospirales > Lachnospiraceae > SVEL01. The sequence goes on along the minus strand of JAFOCU010000143.1, from coordinate 1,726 downwards.
AGCGCTTGCTTCTTATAAGTATTTTCCTTTTGGAAATCGTAGCAATACCCCAGTTTCTCTATCTTGCTGCTATCTACGCCCAATTCAATAAGCTTCTCATATGCGTCTCTTCTTTGAACCATTATTTTCTCTGTTCTAGGTGAATTCCCATGAAGAATAAGTTGCATATTACCTGGAACCTCGTTGCCTATAGGCTCATTCCAGAATAACATATCCTCTTTATGCACAGACGGAAGATGATGCGAAACTGAAAATGGCATAGCCAAGGTATTATAAAAAATTCTACTATTTATCATATCATTTTTCTCTAAGAAAAATTCAACAAACTTTTGAATATTCTTAAAAAATCTTATTTTCGGTCCATCATTTAATATGATGTCTCCTGTCACATAATTTCTTACTACAACCTCTTTGCCATCTCCATCATAATAAGTCTTTGTAACCTTCTGTCCCTTGCCATTAAACATTGTTTTAGCATATAAATATCCATATTTATTATAATGGTCACTTACGCGCACTACACCCTTATCATCCAACCAATCTACATCCTTAACGAATCTCTTATGTTTAGGCTCTGCATAGAATATTCTCGCTCTCTCATGATTAAGATTATGTATCTTTCCACTTGTGTTATTTCCGCTTATCTCCCAGAACTTTGGTGCTACAACCTGATTAAAATATCTTGGCTTTCCCTCTGTCATCCCCCCTAAAAAAGAACCAAATACAGAGATAACACCGTCCTCTAGAAAGCCATCTTCTTCGATTACTACTGCTGTGTATGACTTTCCCGCCACAACAAATGATTTATGAAGATTACGACTTTCTGTTGAATACTTTTCAAAAAGTAATACTATATCTTTTACTGAACTAACTTTTTCCATCTTTTTTCCACCTCTGTTGTCAAGAACTCTTTCGCCTTCTCATAAGAATGCTTGTGAAATTCTTCAAGATTTGCTTCGGTAAACATACGCACAATACGATTTCTAAGAGTTTCGATTCGTTCCTTTGTACTCATATCGTCAGTTACCGGTATTCTATAACCATTCTTCTCATCATCAATAAATGTTTTATTACCATATCGAACATCATATCCTATAATAGGAAGTCCCGAGCCAACTGCCTCTAATAGTGTAAGACCAAAACCTTCACTTGTGGAGCCGGCAATATATCCTTCATAATTCTTATAAACTTCATCTAAATTCTGCTGTCCACAAAGTCTTACATAATCTCCACATTCATACTTATTGATTAAATCCTGAAGTAATTGCTCATCTTTACCCTTTCCATATATATCTAAAGATAGCTCTGGTACATCAATCTTTGCTTTAACAACCGCTTCTAATATCCAATCTACATGCTTTTCTGTAGCAAGACGAGATGCTGTAATTAAAGACGCCTTCTTTCGTGGCTTATCTGGATATTTTAACTCACTTAAGCTACCAACAGGAATAGTTACCACATTAGGAGTGACATTTAAGTACTTCTCAAACTGCTCTCTAACCAATTGATTTTGTGCATCAGTGGCTGTCACGTAGAAGTCCACATACTTATTTTGTGAGAAGATATATTCATAATAATTATTCCACAAAATATAATCATCATTTGTTGAACCCTCACTAAAATGGTCCGCATGTATTATACTTCCAATCCTCGCTTCTCCAGCATTCATTATAATAGCCTGTCCGATACCAGTAGTTCTATCGATAATTGCCACATCATCCTTTGT
>JAFOCU010000142.1 GCA_017381055.1 Lachnospiraceae bacterium | reverse complement strand
TTTTCTTTCTTTATTATTTTATCAAGTTTCTTGCGGCGATTGTCAACCCTATTGGGCTTAGCCCCTTGCTTTGGGTTGTACTTATCGCAAGTCTGACACTTGCCATAGAAAGTACCTTCACGACCTTTAGAACAAGACCCCTCACAAATATAAAACTGACATACACGTTCCCTAACTCTAGCCATCGCCGCATCCTCCTTTATTAAAAATCATAATTAAATGGTTTTTTATATTCTATAAACTGAATGTTAGATGAAGATAATGAAATCCATACATCATCTTTTGCAAAAATGCAAGTACCTTTTGAGCATACTCTTCCAAAATAAGAATTTGAATTTTCACTTTTCTTTATTTCGTAAACAGATATTATATCTTCTGGAGAAAATCTTGTTGCTTCTGCATAGCAATTTCCACATCCAGAATATCCTATTACAGAATTTTTTACAATCTTGATTTTTACAATTCCTTTGTTATCATTTTCAAGAAAATTCTTAATTACATCATCTTTAATATCTTGTCTTGTAATATTCATTTTATCCAACTCTTCTAATGAAGGATATTTTTTAATAGAATTATTTTTTGAATAAAAGGGTTCTGCTCCATCAAGAAGCTTAAAAGTTGGTAAACTTACTTTCTTTACTATTTTACTTAAATCAAGTCCAGTTTTAACGGTAGAAGCATAATCTTTATCTAAGTCTAAGAGTTCTTTGGATTTGTCTCTAGTGGCTTCATCTGGCTTAACATCAGCATTGGAAAAAAATTCTTGCCTTCGCTGCCTCCCATAAGAGCCATAAGCATAAGCGGATTGCTCATATCAAGAGAACCAAAGTTACCGAATGAACCACCATTCATAAGCATCATTGGAAGCATTATATCCTTCATATCCTTACTACCGTCTGCCATAAGCATAAGTGGAAGCATATTGCCAAATGGTGCATCCTTTGAGGCACCTGCCGCAGAGAAATCAATAAGAGATACAATCTTTGTTACAAAATCAAAACCGAACATAGACTTTGTTGGAATGATTTCTTTCTTCTCACCAGCCGCAACATCTACTACATGGATACCATTCTCTACTGAAGTAACAAAAACAGCATTTCCATTTGTATGACGAATAACGTCGCCCTTCTTAATATCCTTAATTGCAACTGGCATAGCATATATCATACCCTGTGCATTAAAGTCAATCAGGTCAACATTCACAATTTCATCTTTATTTTTATCATATGAAACAACCTCACCAGCTGCATTTCTTAATGCAATGCCAAGATGGCTAAGGTTCATATTTTTAACTGGACCAAACTCAAGATTACCAAACATCTTCTTCATTTCCATAATGTAAATCTCCTTTTCTATTGTTTTTTATTTCCTATGTATATATTATAACAAAATTTTAATTAAAATTCAATGTTATTTATTATCCAAGTTCTTGAAACTCATAATTTCCTCCTAGCTTTTCCATTTGTTCGCGGTACTCGTCGCTTGCACCTTCAGACTCGGCTAAAGCAAGCTGATGGCACTTGCCGCATATACATTGTCCACTTACACCAATAGAAGTAGGTACAAATTTATAGAAGTAGCGGCCACCGATAGCTCCGCCCGCAGCTAGTCTTTCGTGATTCATTCTAAGACCATGCACTTCCGCATCGTGTGTTCTTTGCCATTGCATAATGCTATTGTGTTCTTCTTCTGAAATTGGGAAACCATATTTTTGAGAAAGTCTTGCATTCTCGTATAAATCTTTCCAATATTGAATTTCTTCATCCTTCTTGAACTCCGCAAGTTTATTTTGAGCTTCTTTTGTTGAAGTTTGTAATTTTTCTATGTAGGTTGTTAGCATCTCTAGCCATTGCGGAAAAGTAATAGAGTCACCTTCAAAAACACTAAATAGCGTATTTAATTTTTGTTTTTGAGCATCTATTTCTGATTTTCTTGATGTGATATTATCACGCGGATTTATATATT
>JAFOCU010000141.1 GCA_017381055.1 Lachnospiraceae bacterium | reverse complement strand
GCACCACGGATGGTGCGCGTGAGCCGGTCACGTCATAAATAAAAGAACTATATCAAAGTATTTAGAAAATCAAATATTCGTAGCATGTAAAAACTGTAGTATAATTTAAGAAAGATGATAAAACTCTTAAGTTTTGACACCATAAAAATAAAAGAAAAGAGGAATATATTATGTCAGAGTGTAGTAATCAGTGCTCTTCATGCAACAAGGATTGCGGTGAGAGAAAAGAAAAAAATCAGTTTCTTAAGGAAACTAATGATAAGAGTAATGTTAAGAAGGTAATTGGAATTGTAAGTGGTAAGGGTGGCGTTGGTAAGTCGTTAGTGACCTCACTTCTTGCTAGTAATATGAGCAAGAGAGATAAGAAGGTAGCTATATTAGATGCAGATATTACAGGACCATCTATTCCAAAGGCCTTTGGTATAAAGGGGAAGGCTTATGGTCAGGAAGAATTTTTACCATTAGAGTCTGAAGGTGGAGTTAAGATTATGTCTCTTAACCTTCTTGTGGCAGATGATACAGATCCAGTTATATGGAGAGGTCCGGTTATCGCAGGTACAGTTACACAGTTTTGGACTGATGTAGTATGGGGCGATGTGGATTATATGTTTGTAGATATGCCACCGGGAACAGGCGATGTGCCTCTTACTGTATTTCAGTCGCTTCCACTTGCAGGAATAGTAATAGTTACATCTCCGCAGGAGCTTGTATCCATGATTGTAGCTAAAGCAGTAAATATGGCGAAGATAATGAATGTGCCTATCCTTGGTATAGTAGAAAATATGAGTTATCTTAAGTGTCCTGATTGTGGAAAAGAGATAGCGGTGTTCGGAGAAAGCAAGGTAGAAAAGGTTGCTAAGGAATTTGAGATAAAGACATTTGCAAAGATACCTATCGATCCTGCTATTGCAAGTCTTTGTGATGATGGAAAGATAGAGGAAGTGGATGCTTCATATGTGGATGAGATTGTAAGTAAGATAGAGGAAGTAGAATAAAAGAATCTTTTATATAAGGTATTTTATAATATATTACATTTTGAAAAAAATACAGTTAGGGATAAAAGGAGAAAAAGGGCAATGAAAAAAGTGATTGTGTGTTTATTAGTTGTAATTATGATTGTGGGCATATATGGATGCGCAAGCTATGGTGGAGAAGACAAAGGTGTTTTTGAAGCTATGAAAAAAGAAGGGATAATAGATAAAAATTTGAAATTAGTCGATGAAGCTACAGAGGTTAATACTGTATTGTTTAGAACTGAGAATACCTATTCTATTTATGAAAACGATGATTCGGAATTGATAGCTATATTCTATAATGAAAATGGCGATTCGGAAAAGGATTACGCATACACTATAGTAATTTATGAGGAAGTTACAGAAGTAGATGTAGAATATATCGATGATGCATCTGGTTTAGATCTATATTGTTACTATAAGGATGGTAAGAAATCTGAAACTAATAAATACGAAATGTCAGATAATAAACTCTATTATGTATACGAAGAAAAAGGAATGTTTGGAAGTATAAAGTATAGATTTGAAGAGAAAGAATAAGATAATATAAATAAGATATTTATTTTAAAATAAGAGCAAAGTGTTGTAGTGTCAGGCTGCAAACTTTGCTTTTGTTTTCATATAGGAAAGTTTATAGTGAAAAGTATCTAGGATTAAATGCTTAAAAAAATAATAAAAAAGCTTGACAAGAATAAAATACTAGTGTACTATCTATCTAGAACACTAACAAGGTGTTTTGCTGTTCTCGATTAACAGCTAACCGAATACTATAAGAGGAGGTAAGCTTTTGGAATTCAAGAATAACAGTCCAATATATCTACAAGTTATAGATGATGTTAAGAAAAGAATTGTACTAGGGGAAGTTAAGCTTGGTGAGAAAATGCCATCTACAAGAGAATTGGCGTTGCAGTATCAAGTGAATCCAAACACAGCTGTCAGGGTGTACAATGAGATGGAAAGTATGGGTTTAGTATTTACAAAAAGGGGACTGGGAACTTTTGTTACAGAGGATGTAGAAAAGTATAATTCCATAAGAAACGAAATGGCAAGGGAGTATGTTAGCTCTTTTGCAGAAGGTATGAGCCATATAGGCTTTAGCAAAGAAGAGATATTAAAATGTGTTGAGGAGTTTAATGTTTCTTAGGAAAGAGGAGGATTAATAATGTTACAATGTCAGAATGTTATGAAAAAGTATGGCAAAAAAACAGCAGTAGCGAATATCACAACTAATATTGTGCCAGGAAAGATATATGCTCTGTTAGGATCAAATGGTAGTGGAAAGACAACCTTTATGAAGATGGTTGCAGGACTTGTAAAGCCTACAAGTGGAACTATTACATTTAATGGAATGCCTATAGGGGAAGAAAGTAAGAAGTACATAGCGTATATGCCAACAGAAAGCTTTTATTACAGCTATATGACATGTAAGGACGCAGGAAAATTTTATAAGGATTTCTATGAGGATTTTGATGAAAATAAATACTATTATTTATTAAATGAAATGAATCTTGATCCAGATATGAAGGTTAGTAAGATGTCATCTGGTATGACAGCTAAGGCTAAGCTTGCCCTTACACTTTCAAGAAATAGCAGCATAATAATGCTTGATGAGCCGCTTAACGGAATAGATATAATAGCAAGAGAAAAGGTTATTGAAACAGTATTAAAAAATGCTTCACCAAATAATGCGATAATTATGTCAAGTCACTTGGTTGATGAGCTAGAGAAGGTTATAGATTATGCTATATTCGTAAGACAAGGCGAAGTGGTTATGCAAGGGGATGCAGAAGAACTTCGTACAAGAAATGGAATGAGCATTGTAGATATGTATAAAGAAATCTACAAGTATGACTAGGAGGTGGAGATATGTTAAAACTTACAAAATATGAATTTAGGAAGAATTTGACAGCACCAATTATTTTATTAATAGTGATTGGTATTTTAGAGTTATTGTTCTTGGTTAGCGTAGCTATAGGTAAGGAAGATTATATAGCATTAGCATTTGGTGTTCAGATGTTACCATTGATATTTTCTTATTTTATAGTACTTATATTGAGTATATCTTCGTACTCAAGAGAGCTTAGATCAAAGAGTAGTTATATGACATTTATGGCGCCAGTATCTACATACAAGATTGTTGGTTCTAAGTTATTATCATCTTTGCTTACAGGTATATTATTTGCAGCAATATTATTTATAGTACTACCATTAAATGTTACAATTATAGGTGTAAGATACAATGAAATCGATAATTTCTTTGATAT
>JAFOCU010000140.1 GCA_017381055.1 Lachnospiraceae bacterium | reverse complement strand
TTCCTATAATCCTAAGAACTTCTTAACTGCGTCTGTCATCTCATCTACTTCTACAACTGTATCGTGAAGCACTGGAGCTGTTCTGATTTCCTCGATTGCATTAGGGATAGCCACATTACCAATCTTAGAAAGCTCGTCTACAAGTTCAAAATCACCCATCTCATCATACTTAGCATCGATTGAGTTCATTACACTTCTTGTGAACTTGAATGGGCTAGCTGTTGAAGCGATAACAGACTTTGTCTCATCCTTTGTAGCTTCCTTATACTTCTTGTATACCTTAGCAGCTACAGCTGTATGTGTATCGATTACATATCCTGTATCGCCATAGATTGCCTTGATGATATCTGCTGTTTCAGCCTCTGTAGCATAGTTGCCATAGAAGTCCTTAAGCTCAGCCTTCATCTCAGCTGTAATCTCGTACTTACCTTCTGTTGTAAGAGCTGTCATAAGCTCCTTATTCTTTACATCATCACAACCAGCAATCTTGTAGATAAGTCTCTCAAGGTTGCTTGAGATTAAGATATCCATTGATGGTGATGTTGTAAGAATGAAATCTCTATTCTTATCATAGCTTCCTGTCTCAAAGAAGTCATATAATACCTTATTATCATTTGATGCACAAATAAGCTTATCAATAGGAAGACCCATATTCTTAGCATAGTATGCAGCAAGGATGTTACCGAAGTTACCTGTTGGAACTACTACGTTAATCTTCTCACCCTTCTCGATTTCACCCTCTGCTAAAAGCTTAGCATATGCGTATACATAGTAAACTACCTGTGGTACAAGACGACCGATATTGATTGAGTTAGCTGATGAGAACTGGAATCCAGCTGCATCAAGCTCCTTCTCAAGCTCCTTATTTCCAAAGATTGCCTTAACACCACTCTGAGCCTGGTCAAAGTTACCCTTGATACCTACTACATGTGTGTTAGCACCCTTCTGTGTAACCATCTGCTTCTCCTGGATTGGACTAACGCCTCCCTTTGGATAGAAAACAACGATTCTTGTATTCTCAACATCTGCAAAACCAGCTAATGCAGCCTTACCTGTATCACCAGATGTAGCTGTAAGAATAACGATTTCATTCTTTACATTATTCTTCTTAGCTGATGTTGTAAGAAGATGTGGCAATATAGATAATGCCATATCCTTAAATGCGATAGTTGCACCGTGGAAAAGCTCAAGATAGTATGCACCATCTGCCTTAACGATTGGAGCGATTTCCTCTGTGTCAAACTTAGAATCGTATGCCTTATTGATACAATTCTTTAATTCTTCCTCTGTAAAATCTGTGAGGAATTCCTTCATAACTACGTATGCCACTTCCTGATATGACATAGTCTTTAACTCATCTATATCTACGCCAAGCTTAGGCAAAGTAACCGGAACGAATAAACCTCCGTCACTTGCAAGACCCTTTAAAATAGCCTGTGAAGCTGTAGCTGTCTCATTGCTTCTAGTACTCTTATACATTAACTCCATGATTAACCTTCCTTTCGTACTTTAACTTGAATTTATAATCATCGTTTACTATAGCACAAGTTTTTAGTAGATACAAGTGCTTTTCTAAATTAAAGTGTAAAATTTAATATAAATTTGACTCCAAGTTATAATGTTAATCTGTAGATACACTATACCAATTCTTAGTAACTTCCTTAACATTAACAAAATTATTACTACTTGAGCATTTATCTATAACATCTTTAGTTGCATTATCAAAAACATATACGTATCCCTTCGAACTTTCTAACATACCTCTATAAGTCCAAAAATATACTGCTGCCTTACCATCAAACATAACTAAACATACTTCACCCGTATCTGAAAGTCTTTCATATTCCTCAGGTAACTCTACTAAGCCATTTTCTGTAACATCATATCTCCCTTGCTCAATTTCAGACGCAACCATTTCCATATTCACTCTATCCTTCTCAAAATCGAATTTATTCTTCTCATTATGAAAGATTAAAGTATACGCCAACCATATAACAATCCCTAAAACAATCACACCACAGCCAATCTTAATATATCTCTTCATAACCTACTCCTCTACAAATACATAAATCAAATCACTAATAATTCTACCACACTACTCCCGCCATTAACACCCTCTTTTATTATGGGTTTTATGACAGTCAAAAGCCTGCCACAAATTTGATTTATCATATTGTACAACTTTATACTGTAGTTTTCACGATAGCGGAGAATATTTAGATTTTCTTAATACTTTGTCCTTCACTAGTGATTTTCCAACAGGACGTTGAAAAAAGGCGAATAGCACCATGGACGGTGCGTATGAGCCGGTCACGTCCGTTATAAATAAACTCTATCAAAGTATTTAGAAAATCAAATATTCGCAGCATGTGAAAATCACAGTATAAAGCTTGGACAATATGATATCAAATATATGCAACAAGCTTTTGACATACTAAAAACACCCATACATAAAAGTATGGGTGTTTAGCGTTAATCTATTTGTAAAAATAATGATCCTGATGCTTAAATAAGAACTGAAGACTTGTATTAAACCAACTATTTGACGATGTCTTCATACAGAAGTATAATGCACCTTC
>JAFOCU010000139.1 GCA_017381055.1 Lachnospiraceae bacterium | reverse complement strand
GTAGTTACGTATGGACGAGATAAACGCTGAAGGCATCTAAGCGTGAAACTCCCCCTAAGATAAGATCTCCCATCCTGAAAAGGAGTAAGGCTCGACGTAGACTATGTCGTAGATAGGTCAGAGGTGGAAGCGCAGTAATGTGTGAAGCTGACTGATACTAATAAGCCGAAAGCTTGACCAAAGCGCAGGCTCAGTGTTGCGAAGTAAAGCAGAGTAAGACATTTAATGTTCAGTTTTGAGGGTGCGATGAAGCATCCCATATCATATCCGCTCTTAGCTCAGTTGGTAGAGCAACTGACTCTTAATCAGTGGGTCCCGGGTTCGAGTCCCTGAGAGCGGACCAAATGGCCCATTGGTCAAGTGGTTAAGACAGCGGCCTCTCACGCCGTTAACATCGGTTCGAATCCGGTATGGGTCACCAGTTAAAAAGCTCGAAAGAGCATTATATAGAGGAATGGTTAGACGCCATTCCGGTGAGAGTTGGTATTGATTGCGGTGAGGGTCCACCTGTTCCCATCCCGAACACAGAAGTTAAGCTCACATGCGCCGACGATAGCAAACTCTCGTTAAAAGTTTAATTCTGAATCAAAATAACGTTAGCTATTTTAATCCGTTGATCTTTCGATCATTACTGTTCGTAATCTCATTTAAAATGAGTCACCAATCTTTTGATTGGTCTGAAAATTTGTAAGAAATTTTCAGGGATGGTTCATCATTCAATTATCAATGTTCTTTATCTTTTGCTTGTTACTCTCTTGAGCGACAGCTTAGATAGTATAACATGTTGTTTTCTATTTGTCAACAACTTTTTAAAATTTTGTTATCGCTTTTTTCAAATCTCATAAGCTGTACTTCCGTAGTCATGATTGATTTGTTTTCTGTATCAGCGACAGCTTGCTTATAATACAACATATATTTATCATTGTCAACAGCTTTTTAAAACTTTTTTTATTTTTTTATTATTTTATTTATGGACATATATATAATAGAAGAAACAGACACAATATATCAATATATTAATGTCCATTTCTTCTATATATAGTTACATACTTTCTATAACACCACACGCAATTTTACCACCTGAGTCTCCCGAAGGCTGTGTATTAAAATCATCTGGCTTACTATGAATTACAATTGTTTTTCCTATTATCTCATTAACTTTAAATCTATCTGTTAGAAACATCATAAAAGCATGACCGTTATTTTCAAATAATGATGGCATATCACCTGCATGATATGGATGCATACACACCTCTGGATTATAATGACCCATCGTATTAGCAAACATATCTTTTTCATTTCCAGTGCAACTTCCACCTTCATGAATATGAACAGCATATATTTTATTATTACACTTATCTATTCCCATTGGTAATCCATTTACTTCTATAGCTACCATCACACCCATACTTGTACTATAGAAATATGCTATACCTTTTATGTTATTATACATACCACTTCCTTTTATTGTTGCTTTTGCTTCAGATTTTCCCAACATCATAATACCTCATCTAATTTATACATTATTATTATATGAATTTGTACTTAGATAGTTACTTTTTATTAATAACTCTAATTATAAAAAATCCCTTAACCTTTATCCTAAAATAATAATAAAAAAGAATGTATAGTTGATTATTAATGAGATTTTTATAAAAAAAACTCACTGAATATCAGTGAGTTTTCTTAGCGGAGAAAGAGGGATTTGAACCCTCGCGCCGGTTGCCCGACCTACACCCTTAGCAGGGGCGCCTCTTCGGCCTCTTGAGTATTTCTCCGAATTCTACACATTCATTTGAATGTGACATATTTATTTGTATTCATCAAAAGTGACGAACAAATGTATTATACTAAAGCATTACATTTTTGTCAATTACTTTTATAACAATATAACTCTAACTCAGATGGTTATATACTATATAATAAAAAGGCTATTAGAATATTATTAACTATTTCTTAGTTTTTATTCTAATAGCCTTATTTATTTATTCTTGTGCTGGTGTCTCAGCTTCTTCAACAACTACTTCTGTTGATATATTATCTCCTTCGGTAGCTTCTGTTAATTCAACTATCTCTCCTGGATTACTTGTCTCTGGATTAGATCTTACCTTTGCAATACTTGAAATAATAACATCACTATTCTTATCAAGATTCATAAGTCTAACTCCTGATGTATTTCTTCCTATTACAGATATATCTTTTACCTCGAACTGAATAATAACACCTTCTGTTGTTATCATCATTATTTCGCTTTCATCTGTTACAGCCTTAACTCCTACAACATTTCCTGTCTTCTCGTTAATCTTGTAACACTTAACACCTTTTCCGCCTCTTCTTTGAATTGTAAACTCTTCAACAGCAGTTCTCTTACCCATACCCTTTTCAGATACTATAAGAAGTGAATCACCCTGCTTTTCAAGCTGCATTCCTACAACCTCATCGTTAGCTGTAAGATTAATACCTCTTACACCTATTGAGCTTCTACCTGTTTCTCTTACATCTTCTACAGCGAACTTAATACACTGACCATGTTTTGTAACGAAGATAATATTATCTTCAGCATATGCTGTCTTTGCCTCAATAAGCTCATCATCATCTCTTAATGTAATAGCTATAAGACCTGTTTTTCTCATGTTCTTGTATTCATCAAGAGGTGTTCTCTTAACTGTACCATTCTTTGTTGCCATTACAATATACTTATTCTCAGTATATTCCTTGATAGGAAGCATTGCGCTAATCTTTTCTCCTGGTTGCAACTGAATAAGATTAATTATAGCTGTTCCTCTAGCAGTTCTTCCTGCTTCTGGAATTTCGTATGCCTTTAATCTATATGCTCGTCCCATATTTGTAATGAACATAATATAGTTGTGAGTTGTAGTCATAAGTAAATCAGTTGTATAGTCATCTGCTATTGTCTGAATTCCCTTAATTCCTTTTCCTCCATGATGCTGAGCCTTGAAGTTATCTACAGTCATTCTCTTTATATATCCAAGATTTGTCATAGCAATAACTGTATTTTCATTTGGAATTAAATCCTCCATAGTAATATCAAACTCATCATATCCAATTGATGTTCTTCTATCATCACCATACTTATCTGAAATTACTAATATTTCTTCTCTAATTACTCCAAGAAGCTTCTTCTCATCGCTAAGAATTCCCTTTAAGTAATCTATTGTTTTCATGAGCTCTGCATATTCTGCTTCTAAGTCTTCTCTAGCTAAGCCTGTTAATGTACGAAGTCTCATATCAACAATTGCCTGAGCCTGAACTTCTGTTAATTCGAATCTTTCACATAATGCATTCTTAGCATCCTGTGTTGTTCTTGAACCACGAATTATCTTAATAACTTCATCAATATTATCAAGAGCTATAAGAAGTCCTTTTAATATATGAGCTCTCTCTTCAGCCTTGTTTAAATCATACTGTGTTCTTCTTGTAACTACATCCTTCTGATGAAGAAGATAATTATCAAGCATATCACAAAGATTTAATACCTTTGGCTCACCATTTACAAGTGCAAGCATAATTACACCAAATGTATCTTGAAGCTGAGTATGCTTATATAAATGATTGAGGATTACATTTGGATTAACATCTCTACGAAGCTCAATTACAATTCTCATACCGTCCTTGTTAGACTCATCTCTAAGAGCTGTAATTCCATCTATCTTTTTATCCTTAACTAATTCTGCTATTTTCTCAATAAGTCTTGCCTTATTTACCATATACGGAAGCTCAGTAACAATAATTCTATTCTTACCATTATCCATTGGCTCGATATTAGTAATAGCACGAACTCTTACTTTACCTCTACCTGTTCTATATGCCTCTTCTATTCCTCGAGTACCTAATATTTCTCCTC
>JAFOCU010000138.1 GCA_017381055.1 Lachnospiraceae bacterium | reverse complement strand
GCTATGCCTGTACCGATGGAAGAAGCAAGCAGATTTGGTATTGTTGTTACAGATGAGGACAACCGTATCAACGATTTTCAGGAGAAGCCAGAGCATCCAAAGAGTAACTTGGCTTCTATGGGTATTTATATTTTTAGATGGTCAATTCTCAAGGAAGCATTGATCAAGCTTAAGAACCAGAGTAATTGTGACTTCGGTAAGCATATTATTCCGTATTGCTTTGAGAAGCAGGATAGAATATTTGCTTATGAGTACAATGGATATTGGAAGGATGTTGGAACACTTGGTTCATATTGGGAAGCTAATATGGAGCTTATCGACATTATTCCTGTATTTAATCTCTACGAGGAGTTCTGGAGAATTTACACAAACAACGATATCATACCACCACAGTTTATTGCAGATTCAGCAAAGATTGATAGAAGTATAATTGGTGACGGATGTGAAATCTATGGTGAAGTGTACAATTCTGTAATTGGTGCCGGTGTAACTATTGGACATGGCGCGGTTGTTAGAGATTCTATTATCATGAGAGATACTGTAATTGGTGCAGGAACTCAGGTTTATAAGGCGATTATTGCAGAAGAAGTTGAGATTGACGATGGATGTATAATTGGTGTGGGCGATGAGGCACCAAGTAAGCTGGATTCACGAATCTATGCCTTTGGACTTGCTACAATAGGTGAGAAGTCCTATATTCCAAAGAACGTCAAGATTGGTAAGAATACTGCTGTTTCTGGTAGAACAGAGACTTCAGATTATCCAGATGGCGAGCTTAAGAGTGGCGAATATATTATTAAGGCAGGTGAGATGTAATGAAAGCGATAGGTATTATTTTAGCAGGCGGTAACAATAACAAGATGCGTGAACTTTCACAGAAGAGAGCAATCGCCGCTATGCCTGTGGCAGGTAGCTACAGAGCTATAGACTTTGCATTAAGTAATATGTCAAACTCTCACATTCAGAAGGTTGCAGTACTTACACAGTACAACGCAAAATCTTTAAATGAGCATCTTAATTCTTCAAAGTGGTGGAACTTTGGTAGAAAGCAGGGTGGCTTGTATGTATTTACACCATCTATTACTGCAGACAATGGTTTCTGGTATAGAGGTACTGCAGATAGTATTTGGCAGAACATTAGCTTTTTAAAAAATAGTCATGAACCATATGTAGTCATTACATCAGGCGATGGTGTATATAAGTTAGATTACAATGATGTATTAGATTATCATATTGAGAAGAAAGCTGATATTACAGTTGTATGTAAGCGTTTAGCGGCAACAGATGATGCTTCAAGATTTGGTGTTGTAAGAACAGCAGAGGACGGAAGAATTACTGATTTCGAGGAGAAACCAGTAGAGACAGAAGAGAGAAACGTATCAACAGGTATTTATGTAATAAGAAGAAGACTTCTTATTGAACTTATAGAGAAGTGTGCTGAGGAAGAGAGACATGATATCGTTAATGATATTCTTATCAGATATAAGAATATTAAGAAGATATATGCATATCAGCATAATGAGTACTGGAGCAATGTATCTTCAGTTAGCTCATACTTTAAGACTAATATGCAGTTCTTAAGTCCAGAGGTTAGAAATTACTTCTTTAAGCAGTATCCAGATGTATACTCAAAGGTGGATGATTTACCACCAGCTAAGTATAATCCAGGTTCACATGTTAAGAACAGTCTTGTGTCAAGTGGCTGTATAATTAACGGAACTGTTGAGAATTCTATACTTTTCAAGAAAGCATATATTGGCAATAATTGTACGATTAAGAATTCGATTATTTTAAATAATGTTTATATCGGAGATAATACATACATTGAGAATTGTATTGTAGAGAGTAGAGATACTATTCGTGCTAATTCAAATTATGTAGGCGATCCTAATGATCCTAAGATTGTTACAGTGCGTGGAGATAGATATCAGATATAAACGTGTAGACTAACTAGAGATGACAGGAAGGAGAGCGGTATATGCAAGTAACAGATGTGAGAGTACGAAAGCTTACAAAAGAAGGCAAGATGAGAGCGGTGGTTTCCGTAACTTTTGATAATGAATTTGTAGTTCATGATATAAAGATTATCGAAGGTGAGAAAGGCTTGTTTATCGCTATGCCAAGTAAGAAGGCAACAGACGGTGAGTATAGAGATATTGCTCACCCAATTAACTCAGAAACACGTGATAGGCTCCAGCAGATTATTTTAGAAAAATATGAGGAGTCTTTAACTGAAGAAGAGTAGCAAAAGAATTAAATAATGTATTGAAAAAGGGTGCTCCTCGTTGTGAGGAGCACCCTTTTGGGTTTGAGTAAACTATTGAGACTGAACAATATCGTCTTTTGTAAATACCGGCTCATCAAAGCTGATAGTTTCCCATGCTTCTTGATTAATAGTAACAGGATTTTCTTTTTCAAGTTCTTCTACAAAAGCTGTAATATAAGATGCTTTTTTTTCTTCTAGTAAAATCTCTTCTGTAGATGCAGTTGCTACTTCGTCATCTTCAAGGTAGCAATATACTACATAATATATACCATTAATTTCAAGTGTTTTACATTCGTCATCCTTAAGAGAAAGGCAGAAGTTTTTAAGTTCCTCGTTAATGCTAGTGTCTTTACCAACATTCATTTTTTCAATGGATGCATCATAGATATTAGCAACGCCTCCGATAACTTCGCCAGAATTAACACGTTCATGTATTTTAGCTGCGATTCTATCTGGAGCATCGAAGTACTCTGGACTGAGTTCGACAATTGCTACAAGACACTGACGAGCATCTTCTGGATTAATAGTAAGGTCTGCATCCTTTAAAATCTGAGCACAAACCTTATCATAGAGAGTTGTTCTAGTGTATACGCGAGTTACCAAATCTTCCGAAGCATTTGAGGCAGTGATGATTCTAGAATCACTATTTGTCATAAAAGAGGTTACGCTAGAAGCTACGGCATCCTTCTCATCGGCTGTTAAAGCAAGGTCATTATCCAAAGCATATTCAGAAAGAACAAATAGTTCTTTGGTAAATTGTAAAGTTTCTTCTAAAACTAAATCCTCGTATGTCTTACCCATTTCTATAGGAACATCCCAACTAAATGATGTTCCATATGTGTAGTAGTATTCTTCGTAGTAGGCTTGTTTATTTTTAGTTATAAAAAATGCCTCATCAAGAGTCATAGCCTTTTCATACATTGTGAAAAGATTAGTGCTCTTGTTGTATTTTTCAGTGCTTTCGGAATCCTTTGGCTTAATGCAAGGTACGATAATAGCTATAATTGTAATAGCAATGGCTACGCACAAGCTTATTATAATCGGTTTTTTAAATAGGTACTTTTTCATTTATTTGTCCTCTTTCTGAAATATTATTGATTTAACATTTTCTATAACTGAGTTTAGTTGTTCAAAGCAACTGTCGTTGTCTTTTATACCAGTTCTTGGTTTATAGATAAAGTATGGGTTAGCATCAGGGATAAACTTTAAGTCTCCTCGATATTTTTCTATTAAGGATGGTATCTTGTTAATATCCACAGGCGCTTTTTGATACATATTTAATCTGAATTCCTTGGCAGTTCCTTTGATCTCAAGTATATATGCCTTGTGAGCATTTGTTTTTAATAGAGCAATATTTAATAGATTTAAAACTGCCTTTGGTGGCTCGCCAAATCTGTCGTTAAGCTCATCTAACATATCATCATATTCGGAATCTGTCTCAATGGCAGCGATTCTTTTATAGATATTAAGCTTTTGAAGCTCGTTTTTAATATATGATGGAGGAATGTAGGCATCCATATATAAGTCGATGGCAGTTTCAAAGGCTTCACATTCTTCCTTTTCGCCTTTCATAATGAGTACGGCTTCGTTAAGCATTTTACAGTACAGATCGTAACCTACAGCATCCATATGTCCGCTTTGTTCTGCGCCAAGTATGTTTCCAGCACCGCGGATTTCTAAATCTCTCATAGCTATTTTAAATCCACTTCCTAAATCTGTAAACTCCCTTATTGCTTGAAGTCGCTTTTCAGCGATTTCTTTTAACATTTTATCGCGCTTATACATTAAAAATGCATAAGAAGTTCTGTTAGAACGTCCTATTCTACCTCGTAGCTGATATAGCTGAGCTAAACCAAGTTTATCGGCTTCGTGTATAATCATTGTATTAGCATTGGAAATATCTAGACCAGTTTCTATAATAGTTGTAGACACAAGGACATCAATATCTCCGTTAATAAAATCATACATAATTTGTTCAAGTCTGCGTTCGCTCATCTGTCCATGAGCAAATGCTACGTTGGCATCAGGAACAAGGGCAGCAATTCGATTTGTGATTTCATCAATATTATTGACTTTGTTATATACATAGTAAACCTGTCCACCGCGTCCGAGCTCTCTAAGAATGGCTTCGCGAATCATCTCCTCGTTATGCTCCATAACATAGGTTTGGATAGGGATACGATCTACAGGAGCTTCTTCTAGTACGCTCATATCTCTTATGCCAACTAGACTCATATGAAGAGTTCTAGGGATAGGAGTAGCAGTGAGAGTAAGTACATCGATATTTTCTCTGAGCTGTTTAATTTTTTCTTTGTGGGCAACGCCAAAACGTTGCTCTTCGTCTATAATAAGCAGTCCTAAATCCTTGTAAGATATATCTTTTGATAAAACTCTATGAGTTCCTATAACAATATCAACAAATCCTTTTTTTAAACCTTCAATAGCACGTTTTTGCTGTGTTGGTGTACGGAATCTTGACATAAGCTCGATAGTTACAGGGTAGTCCTTCATACGTTGAACAAAGTTATTGTAATGCTGTTGAGCAAGTATGGTTGTAGGTACGAGGAATACAACCTGTTTGCCGCTTTGCACGGCTTTAAATGCTGCTCGTATAGCGATTTCTGTTTTTCCAAAGCCTACGTCACCGCAGATAAGACGATCCATTATCTTGCGACTTTCCATATCTTTTTTTGTTTCTTCAATAGCTGCAAGCTGATCTTCGGTCTCATCATATGGGAACATTTCCTCGAATTCTGTCTGCCAAAGAGTATCCTTGTCAAAGACATACCCTTGAGTAGATTGACGAGTTGCATATAGTTTAACTAAGTCTGCAGCAATATCCATAACAGCACCGCGCACACGACTTTTTGTCTTGTTCCATTCAGTGGTGCCAAGCTTATTTAATTTCGGTTTTTTGGCATCCTGACTAGCGTATTTTTGAATCATATCTAGCTGAGTAACTGGGATGTAGAGATTGCCTTTATCCCTATATTCTATCTTTATATAATCTTTAACTGTTTTATCAACAGTAATTTTTTCAATACCTTTATATATTCCAAGTCCGTGATTTTCATGAACAACATAGTCGTTGACAGAAAGGTCAGAAAAGCTTGCAATCTTTTGACCGGAGTACTTAGAAGTCTTCTTCTTTTTCTTTTTTATAGTACCAAAAATATCTGTCTCTGCAATAAGGGCAAATTTAATAGAAGGATATTCAAAGCCCTTATGAATATTTCCATAGGTAACTAAAATTTGTCCTGGAGCGCAGGTGGCTGAAGGTTCTGATGAATAGAAGGCATTTAAGCCGTATTCATTTAATAAGTCATCAGCAAGTCTCATAGCTCTAGTCTTAGAGGCTGATAAAATTACAACAGAAAAGCCTTTTGATTTATAGTGGTTAAGATCCTTTATAAGTGTTTCAAAGCTGCTATTGTATGGATTGACACCTCTCATAGACATATGGAAGGTTTCTGTTGGGTTAAATGTCTTAAGTTTTTGTTCTAAGGTTGTAAAATGCACAATATTAAATTTAGTTATTTTTGCAATTACATCTTTACAATCCCATATAGCATCGGCTTCTCTTGGAAGAAGATATCCTTTTTCTAAACGAGCAATCATGCTTTCGCGATATTCATCCCAAATAGCATTAGCATGCTCTAAAATTCTTGTAGGTTCATCTAGTAAAAAAATAGTATTCTTTGTATTGAAGTAGTCAGCAAGAGAAACAGGCTTCTCATAAAAGTAGTTAACATATGAATCTAGTGGTACTGAAGAAACTGAGTATTCTAATGAATCTAATAATTCATTAATCGTAGTAGTTATTCTATGAGCCTCTTCTGTTTTCATATCAGCACGAAGGCTTGCGCTATACTCGTTTGCATTTTCTTTTATCTTGTCTATACCAGCATCTAGCATACTTTTTGAAAGTATAAATTCTGTAGCTGGATATATTGTAATAAGTTCAAGATTTTCCACTGTTCTTTGGCTTTGTGGGTCAAAGGATTTAATGGAATCAATAGTATCGTCCCACAAATCTATTCTAAATGGAAGTTCCTCAATAAGAGAGAAAACATCAATAATGCTACCTCTTATGGCGAATTGTCCAGGCATTTCAACCTGCTCTACTTTTTCATAGCCCATAGCAATAAGTTTTAGGCTAAAGGCATCCATATCTATAATGCTATCATAATCAATAACAACGGAAGCATCTTTTAGATAAGAAATAGGAGCTAGCTTATCCATAAAAGCATCAAGAGTAGCTATAATAGTTGCGTCTTCATTTTCTGCAATAGCCTTAAGGACACGCATACGTTCTGTGACAATTTGTTTTCCTTTAAAGCCAGCGCTATAAAAGATAAAATCCTTACTAGGATAATAGTATGACGCCTTATCAAAAAACTTCATGTCTTCATAGATTTCTCTAGCTCTTTGTTCACTAAAAGTAAGGATGATTTTGCAACAATTAGTTGCTTTAAAACCATCCGAGACAAGCTTCATCATATGGACAAGACCTGAATCAATACAACCAGTTATCTGAAGATTACAGGTGCCTTTTTTTGTTTGATTGTCGTTGTTTTGCAACTGCAATCTGATTGCCTCTCTAACTCTTTCAAGTTCTTCTAGGGCTAGAAAGGGCTTTGATAATGCGTCTAACATAAGAACTCCTAGTCTGATTGAAGGTGTTAATAAACTTCAATTTAATTATTATATAAATTCATAGCCTTTTCGAAGCTGTCGCTAATAATAGTTGCAATAGCTTCAACAGATTTATCAATAGCTTCATCGATAGATTTTCTTTCACTAGGTGTAAATCGTGATAATACGAAATCAGCTAAGTCCCAACCATTAGGCTTAGCACCAACACCTATCTTTATTCTTCTGAAACTTTCAGAACCTAAATGAGCGATAATATTCTTAATTCCATTATGACCGCCAGCGCTTCCCTTGCCACGCATACGGATACGACCTGGATCCATACTGATATCATCATATATAACGACAAGCTCTGTATCAGCATTACATTTATAAAAATTTAAAGCATCTATAACTGCTTCGCCACTTAAGTTCATAAAAGTCTGAGGTTTCATTAAAAGGACTTTTTCGCCTTCGATTATACCTTGGCCACAAAGGGCCTTGTGCTTAGCGTTATTGACATTTATAGAATATTTATCAGCTAAGGCATCGATGGTGTCAAAACCTACATTATGCCTAGTCTTATCGTATTTTGATGTTGGATTACCTAATCCTACTATAATGTACATATATAATCCTCCTGAAATGAAGAAATTTTCAAATATAAATCGTGCCTTTAGAATAACATAAGGAGCCTTTATATTCAAGAAAATTCAACGAAATTTGGTGTGATTTGGGGTTGCCATACACTTTCAAAAGTGCTAAACTTGAGAGAAATGGAAAAGAATTTGTATTCTTTGGTAGGAAAGGAAGTATGGATTATGGAAAAGAAAAATATTGATTGGTCAAATCTAGGGTTCGGTTATATTGAAACAGAGAAGAGATTTGTGTCTAACTATAAAAATGGTGCATGGGATGAAGGTGCATTAGTATCAGATTCTATGATTACTATGAGCGAATGTGCAGGTGTACTTCAGTATGCTCAGACAGTTTTTGAGGGTATGAAGGCCTATACTACAGAGGATGGTCGCATCGTAACATTTAGACCTGACCTCAATGCAGCACGTATGGAAGATTCTTGTAAGAGACTTCAGATGCCTGTATTTCCACAGGATAAGTTTATTGAAGCAGTTTCCCAGGTTGTAGAAGCAAATGCAGCATATGTTCCTCCATATGGTTCAGGTGCTACATTATATCTTAGACCATATATGTTTGGTTCATCGCCAGTTATCGGTGTAAAGCCAGCGGAGGAATATCAGTTCAGAATTTTTGCTACACCAGTAGGCCCATACTTTAAGGGGGGTGTTAAGCCATTAACAATTAAGGTAAGTGATTTTGATAGAGCAGCTCCAAACGGAACAGGTCATATTAAAGCGGGTCTTAACTATGCAATGAGCCTTCATGCTATCGTTACAGCTCATGAAGAGGGATATGATGAGAATATGTATCTTGATCCAAAGACAAGAACAAAGGTTGAAGAGACAGGTGGAGCGAACTTCTTATTTATTACAAAGGATAATAAGGTAGTTACACCTAAGTCATCAAGTATTCTTCCATCAATTACCCGTCGTTCGCTTATGCAGGTTGCTAAGGATTATCTTGGACTTGAGGTTGAGGAGAGAGAAGTATATGTAGATGAGCTTGAGAACTTTGCAGAGTGTGGACTTTGCGGAACAGCTGCTGTTATCTCACCGGTAGGTAAGGTAGTAAACCACGGCAAGGAAATTTGCTTCCCAAGTGGAATGAATGATATGGGACCTGTAACTAAGAAGTTATATGATACTTTAACAGGTATTCAGATGGGTAGAATCGAAGCTCCAGAAGGATGGATTCACGTAATCAAGTAATGAATTATATTAGCCTTCGGCAACACCGTTACAGTGCTATGCCGGAGGCATTTTTGAAAATGGAAGGAGTACTATAATGGTGCAGAAATATAGAGAGTTTAGAGAAAAATTTGAAACATTTATATATAATGGATACACTATAGAGGAAAGCGAAGATAAGATAGATGTAGTGTATGATTTTTCAGTGCCAGGATTGTCAGATTTTGCGCCTACATGGTCATTTCCTAAGAAAATAAATAAAATGTATGGGGAGAACGAAAAGTTTAAGAACATGGTATTCTCTCTTGGTATGGTGGAACTTGTAAGTTATTGGAAGATAGCTTGTCCACCTAAGGTGCTAATTAAGTGTGGATATTTGGATGAAGAAATGATTTCTTGGTGGAAATCTTTATATTTTAATGGTTTAGGTGAATTTTATTATACAAATGGAATAGAAGAAAATCAGCAGGATTTTATGGAGATTATAGTTGATAATGATATTAATAAGCCTGCTGTAGATAATATAGATGATAGCTTAGATGGAAATCTTATTCCAATAGGTGGTGGTAAGGATTCTGCTCTGAGCTTGGATGTTTTAAAGAGTAAAAAGGATAGCAATTATTGTTATATTATTAACCCTAGAGGAGCAACTATTGAAACTTATAAGGCAGCGGGCTATAGTGAGGATAAGGTTATAGCTGTTAAGCGTACGTTGGATAAAAATATGTTGGCGCTCAATAAGGAAGGGTATTTAAATGGACATACTCCATTTTCGGCTATAGTAGCATTTTCAGCGACTATTGCAGCGTATATTAATGGCTTAAAATATATAGTGTTGTCTAATGAATCTAGTGCTAATGAGAGTACTGTTGAAGGTAGCTATGTTAATCATCAGTATTCTAAGAGTTTTCAGTTTGAGAAGGATTTTCATGAGTATGAGGAAAGCTATATAGGTAGTGGTACTTATTACTTTAGCTTACTTCGTCCTATGAGTGAGTTTCAGATTGCCAAGCATTTTGCAGATTG
>JAFOCU010000137.1 GCA_017381055.1 Lachnospiraceae bacterium | reverse complement strand
TTTGATGAAGAACTATTAAATGCCAATCCATTTGATGAGTATTACGAAGAATTAAAAACAGAGGTTGACCAGTATAAGGATGAAAATAAGATAATTAATCGAACGATAATAGATAAGAGTTCAGAAGTGGTTTATTCTACAATGGAAGACCAAAAGTATGCATCGATTAATTGTACATATTATTTGAAGGCGAATTCTGGTACAAGCAAAGTGGTGGAAACATATATTTTGCGTAAGGATGAAAATGAAAGATGGAAGATTCTTGGTTGGAAAGAATATGAAGAAAGCGAATGGGAACAGTAATGAGTGAAAGTAATATAAGTAAGGATACATACATTTTAGCTATAGAGAGTTCGTGTGATGAGACAGCGGCAGCAGTAGTTAAAAATGGAAGAGAAGTAATGTCCAATGTAATTTCTTCGCAGATTGCATTACATACATTGTATGGCGGTGTTGTGCCTGAAATTGCATCGCGTAAGCATATTGAAAAGATTAATCAGGTTATAGAAGAAGCACTAAAGGAAGCAGATATCACTTTGGAACAAATAGATGCAATAGGCGTAACATATGGTCCAGGTTTGGTTGGAGCGTTATTAGTCGGAGTAGCGGAGGCAAAAGCTATGGCGTTTGCTGCTAATAAACCGTTGGTTGGTGTGCATCATATAGAAGGGCATATATCAGCAAATTATATAGAAAACAAACAGTTAGAACCACCATACATTTGTCTTGTAGTATCTGGTGGACATACACATCTGGTTGTTGTTAATGATTATGGTGATTATGAAGTAATAGGAAGAACAAGAGATGATGCAGCAGGAGAGGCTTTCGATAAAGTTGCAAGAGCTATTGGGCTTGGTTATCCAGGAGGACCAAAGATAGACAAGTTATCAAAGGAAGGAAATCCGCAGGCAATTAAATTCCCAAGAGCTCAGGTAGAAGGTGCACCATTTGATTTTAGCTTTAGTGGCTTGAAGTCAGCTGTACTTAATCATATTAATATGTGCCAGATGAAGGGGCTAGAGATAAATGAAGCAGATATAGCAGCTTCATTCCAAAGTTCTGTGGTAGATGCGTTGTTGGATAGAGCAATGATGGCGTGCAAAGAGTACAAGATGAATAAGTTGGCTATTGCCGGTGGAGTAGCATCTAACTCTGCTATAAGAACAGCATTTGAGGAAAAGTGTAAAAAAGAAAACATAGAGTTTTATCATCCATCACCAATTTATTGTACGGATAATGCAGCTATGATAGGTGTTGCTGCGTATTATGAGTATATAAAGGGAACAAGACACGGATGGGATTTAAATGCTGTTCCTAACTTAAAATTAGGTGAACGTATTTAATATAGAAAGAGTTGCTAAAAAGATCAGGAGGCAGATATGAGTAAAACAGTATGTATCATGCTTGCTGGCGGAAAAGGAAAAAGAATGGGTACAAAAGTAAGTAAGCAATATTTGTTGCTAGAGGATAGACCTGTTCTTTTTTATTCGCTAAAAGCATTTGAACCTTATGTAGATGAAATAATTGTTGTAGCTGCAGAGGGTGAAGAAGAATATTGTAGAGAAAATATTATTAATAAGTATGAAGTGGCAAAAGTAACAAAAGTAGTTACTGG